>JAUZOU010000312.1 GCA_030706285.1 Bacteroidota bacterium | reverse complement strand
GTGTTGCCTGGAACAACAGTCACAGGAAGCCGGATCCGTTATAATCTGGTGACGTTTAAGGATGGAAAAACTCAAACGTTTCCTTCAGGTATTGCCGGAAGTCCTCTTGACTGGGATTTTATGGAAACCGCCTGCTGGGAATCGGAGGTGGTCGATCCGGAAAGTCCTGTCCGGTTGGTTACCGTGACAGATGAAAACAGCGACTTGGATGCGTACACGTTATCGGGCTACATACCGGTCCGGCGCCGGTTGGTCAATCCTTCTCCGGAACAACGGGACAGACTCCGGTTTACTTTTGAGTCTGATTTGGCCAAACCGGTCTTCTTTGTCCGGAAATATATCCGTGACGAGGTGCATTGCCGGAAAGAGAGATTGACAACCTGTACGCAACTCTGCCTGCAGCTGAAGGAGGTTCCTGCCGGATTGTCGGCCGGATTTATTACCACCGACGGATTTACTTACGAAGCAGTTTGCCCTCAGCCTCAAAACGGTATTGTACGGATTCCGTTGAGCGAATTGAAACAAGTAAGTACGGCCTTGATTCCGCTTGAATTTCCTGTTTTTTTGGATAATTATTTTCAACCGGCTATTTCAATTCCATTTAGAACGGAAAAGATTGAAACGCTGGAACTTCGCCTGGAAAAGAATACGGCGGGGAAACAGGAAATCGAGGTCGGTAGCTTTTGGCTAGAATAAACCCGGCATAACGAATAGTAACAGAATACCTTAAATACCAATTAAAAACATCCATTATGAATCGTAAACTTTTGTTTTTACTTTGCTTGCTGCTTGGAGGCGTTTTGCCCTCATTTGCTCAGCAAACTGAAGGGAAAACCCTTTCGGGATTGGTGACAGACGAAACAGGAGAGCCACTCATCGGAGTGACTGTCCAGATTCTTGAAACCAGCTCCAGAACGATTACCGGCAACGATGGTACATACCGGCTGACTGTTCCCGTCAAGGGGCAGAAAGTCAAATTTTCTTATGTCGGCTTTGAATCCCTACTCTTACCTGTTCCGGCTGGAAACAGACTGAACGTTCAGTTGAAAACCATCAGCCAGGAAGTAGGAGATGTTGTGGTGATCGGTTACGGAACTAAACGGAAGAAAGACCTGACCGGCTCTGTGTCGACAGTTAGCAGTAAAGAGTTCAATACCGGGCTTATCAGCTCGACGGAACAACTCATCAACGGCAAGATATCCGGCGTACAAATCATGTCCAACAGTGGTTCTCCGACTTCCGGCAGTACGATCCGCATCAGAGGCGGGGCTTCCCTGAATGCCAGTAACGATCCGTTGATCGTATTGGATGGCGTGCCTCTTGAGAGTGGTGGCATCAGCGGTAATTCAAGCAATTTCCTGAGTTTGATCAACCCGAACGATATTGAAAATATTACCATTCTGAAAGATGCCTCTTCAACAGCCATTTACGGTTCGAGGGCATCCAACGGTGTCATTCTGATCACGACCAAAAAGGGGAGCGAGCAAAAACTGAAAATCAATTTTAGTTCGACCAACTCTGTCCAGACCAAAACGAAATCGCCGGATATGCTTTCGACGGCTGAGTTTACGAATGTGATCAAGTCGCAAGGTACAGCTGCTCAAATCGCGTTGCTGGATACCTTCAACACCAACTGGAACGATCAAATTTATCAGACGGCGCTCGGAACGGACAACAATGTCAGCCTGTCAGGGTTGCTTGTTCCGCATTTGCCAGCCCGTGCGTCGTTAGGCTATTATTCACAGGATGGCATCCTGAAAACGGATAATGCAGAACGAATGTCCGGTAGCTTATCGCTTTCACCGTCTTTTCTGAATGACCATCTGAAATTCAATTTCAACGTCAAAGGATCGGTCAACAACAACCGTTTTGCCAACACCCTGGCTCTCTGGGCTGCTTCTACATACAATCCGACGTTGGCTGTTTATTCAGGTACCGATGCGTTTGGCGGCTATACGGAGGCAATCGACAACAGCCAGTTACCGGTAACCAGTGCTGTCCGGAATCCATTGGGTTTACTGGAACAAAATAATTCAACCAGCCAGGTGAAACGCTTTATCGGAAATGCAGATGTGGATTATCAAATGCCTTTTTTGCCTGAACTGAAAGTTCATGCGACAGCCGGATATGACTACGCTCAAGGTCAAGGATCGGTTTTTGTACCGGCTGAAGCCACCCAGTTTAATACCACAAAAGGGCGTGATTATTCGTATGGACCACAGAAAAACAGTAACCGGTTGTTAACGACCTATCTGAATTATAACAAGAAATTGGAGTCCTGGAACAGTAACGTAGAGGCGACCCTTGGTTACGATTATCAATTCTGGAAGAGTACCATGCCGGCTTATTCCGCCCTGAATACATTGGGTGAAGTTCAGACCGATTATGCAGCGACAGATCAGCGTCATGCACTCATTTCCTATTATGCCCGTTTCAACTACAGTTATGATACCCGTTATTTGCTCACAGCCACTCTCCGGCGTGACGGAACATCGAGGTTCAGCCCTTCCAACCGTTGGGGCACATTCCCTTCCGTGGCATTGGCCTGGAGGCTGAGTGAAGAATCTTTCCTGAAGGACAATCCGGTGTTGAGTAACCTCAAACTCCGGGTCAGTTACGGAGTAACCGGACAGCAGGAAGGTATCGGCAACTACAATTACCTGCCCGTCTATACGTATAGCCAGGATGGGGCACAGATGCAATTCGGCGATCAATGGTATTATACGTACCGGCCGCAAGCGTATGTGGCCAATTTGAAATGGGAAACGACCGATTCGAAAAACGCCGGGTTGGATTTCGGCTTTTTCCAGGACAGGATATCCGGGACGGTTGATTTTTATACCCGCAATACCAAAGATTTGTTGGCCACAGTGCCTTCAGCAGCAGGGACCAATTTCGATAAAACCATTCTCACCAATGTCGGGAATGTCAGCAGTCATGGTATCGAATTGTCGCTGAACGTCAATCCGGTGAGATCGAAGACGGTCAACTGGGATGTCAATTTCAACATGGCCTGGCAGAAGATGAAGGTCGAAAACCTGTCGTTGGTAAAAGGCGGCGAAGTCACCAATACCCTTGTCGGACCGACCATCGACAGTTACCATTTTCAGGTCCTGACGGAAGGTTATGAACCGTATATGTTCTACGTTTACCATCAACTCTACGACAAAGAGACGTGGAAACCGATTGAGGGAGCCTATGCCGATGTGAACGATGACGGCGAAATTAATTCTTCCGATTTGTACCGCTACCATTCTCCGGCTCCCGATTTTATCTTCGGGCTGAGTACTTCCCTGCGTTACCGGAAATGGACGCTGGGGATGAGTTTCAGGGCCAACGTCGGCAATTATGTCTATAATGGCATGGCCATGAATACCGGAGCCTGGAGTACGGTCAGCTATAATTCCTACCAGCTGAACAACCTTTCGTCCAGTTACCTGAAGACCGGTTTCCAGAACCGTCAGTATTTGTCCGATTATTATGTAGAGAATGCGTCGTTCCTGAAGATGGATAACCTGACGCTTGGCTATGAAGTCGGCAAGCTCGCCGACTGGTGTACACTGAACCTGAATGCCATCGTGCAGAATGTCTTCACCTATACGAAATACGACGGGGTCGATCCGGAAGTGCCAAATGGCATGGACGTGTCGTTCTATCCGCGTCCGCGTACCTTCTCTTTGGGCATTGGCCTTGAATTTTAACCAGTAAATACGTTAAGCCATGAATAAACTAATAACGATATGCACCCTATTAAGTGCGTTGCTGTTCTTTTCCTGTGAAGACGACCTGAACCAGTTGCCGAATACAGAAACGACCTCAGCCTCTGTCTATGTGAGTGCTGCCAATTATAAAGCCGTGCTGGCAAAACTGTATGTTTCGTTTGTCATAGCGGGGCAGGAAAAAGGGGGAGCCAATGCCGATTTGTCCAGTAACAGGGGCTACGACTATATGCGCAGCTATTTCAACCTGCAGGAATGTGGCACCGATGAACTGGCCTGTACCTGG
>JAUZOU010000311.1 GCA_030706285.1 Bacteroidota bacterium | reverse complement strand
GGTGCCGGACAATGGGGTGCTGCCATGTCATACGCCGCCAAATTCTTCGGGCTGCAACTAGCCGTCTATATGGTCAAGATCAGTTACGAACAGAAACCTTACAGACGTTCCATCATGCAAAGCTATGGTGCCACCGTTGTCGCTTCCCCGTCCATGTCCACCAGAGCCGGTAAAGACATCATCACCCAAAATCCCAATTACATGGGAAGTCTTGGTACAGCCATCTCAGAAGCTGTCGAACTGGCAATCAGTACACCGAATTGCAAATACGTCCTCGGAAGTGTGCTCAACCATGTATCACTCCACCAAACGGTTATCGGTCAAGAAGCTAAAAAACAGATGGAAATGGCCGGAGAATATCCGGATATGGTCATCGCTTGTTTCGGTGGCGGCTCCAACTTCAGCGGTATCTCCTTCCCATTTATGAGCGATACGCTCAACGGCAGCAAGAAAACCCGTTTCATTGCGGCGGAACCATCCTCTTGCCCAAAACTGACCAGAGGCCGGTTCTTATACGATTTCGGCGATGAAGCCGGTTACACGCCACTGCTTCCGATGTTCACACTGGGTCACAAATTCGCACCGGCCCACATCCACGCCGGCGGGCTGCGTTATCATGGTGCCGGAACCATCGTCAGCCAGTTAATGAAAGACCATTACATGGAAGCAGTCGACATACAACAGCTCGAATCGTTTGATGCCGCTATGGTTTTTGCAAAATCAGAAGGGATCATTCCTGCTCCCGAGTCAGCTCATGCCATTGCAGCTGTAATCCGTGAAGCCAACAAATGCAAAGAAGAAGGCACTCAAAAAACCATCCTCTTCAATCTCTCCGGGCACGGTCTCATCGACATGTCAGCCTATGACAGCTATCTGGCCGGCGATCTAAAAAATTTCGAACTTAGTCAGGAAGAAATCGACAAGACATTAGTTGAAGTTCAAAAAATGCAATAAATTTGTCTGACTGGCAGGTGTCGTTCCTGCGTTCGTTGATGGAGCGGTGACGAGGCCTGTCAGTCAATATGATACGATTGAACCCTTTTCCAGAATGAATGAACTGATCGAACATGTTGAACGCTTGTTGACCGAACATGACTGCGTAGTTGTGCCCGGTCTTGGTGGTTTTGTACTCAACGAAGTACCTGTAAGGATCAGCGACAACCGCGACGTGTTTCAACCTCGTGGTAAAGAAATCAGCTTCAACGTCCGGCTGACGTTCAACGACGGCATTTTGGTACAATCTTTTCAGGAAACCTACGCTCTGTCTTTCGAAGAAGCGGTGGAACGTGTCAAAGATCAGGTCAGGGCAATCCATGACCAGCTTGACCAGGGCCGTTACATGGGTTTCGGCCGTATCGGCACCCTATTAAAAAACGAACAAGGTCAGCTGGTATTCCGTCCTGACAATCGGAACCTGTTCTGCCCGGAATGCTATGGCTTGACCTCGTTTGCTTATTCTACGCTTGAAAGCCGTCTCAAGGCCATTCAAGCTGATCACCGCAAAGATGAATTCATTCATTTGCGTTTGCGGCGCAAAGTCATTCAAAACATCATGACCGGTGTTGCCGCCTGCTTACTGATGCTGCTCATCTCAAGACCGGCCGGCGAGTTGCGTGATGCAGAAAGCCAACAAGCGTTCCTGCTGAAAAACTGTCTGGTCAGCACACCTGAAATGATGAAAGCTGATTTCAATCAGCTTTCCAAACCTGTCATCAAAAATACGGTTCCGGATAGTGCCATCAATGTCGTGTCCGAATCGACTGCCATTCTTCCGAACACACCGGCCAGTCTGAGATCGATGCCAACCCCAAAACAAGGGACTGTCTTAACAACAGCCATCAAGACGACTCGTCTCCGGAAACGGCCAACGCCAACGACAGATGACATTGACGCCTTATTCGGAATTAAATCGGTCGATACTCAATCGACCATCTCCGCTCCCGTCAAACCGACAAAAGTTGTACTGACAACAATGACCAAACGGCCGGTATTGTCTCCGGCCAGAAAAGCCCTTCAGGCAGCACCAGGTACAACAGTCTCTGATCAGCAGGCTTCCGGCGATTACTACATCGTTGTCAGCAGCCATCCGAGTAAGGACGTAGCTCAGGCTTGGCTTGACAGCAACCGTAGAGGCGTCTATCAGCATGCCAGCATCGTCGAAGGTGATGGTCGTGCACGTATTTGCATCAATCATTTCCAGAACAAACGTCAGGCAGAACATTTCCTCAATCAGTTCCGCAACAGCCATCCAGAGCACGCCGACGCCTGGTTGTTGTGTGGAAAAAACTAAAAAAATTACATCAAGGGTTTTGTCAAACAGAAATATTTCCTACCTTTGCAGCCGCTTAATACAAGCACAACACCTATTTTAATTCAAACAAATGGCAACTAGAATCAGATTGCAAAGACAAGGACGCAAGGGGTATGCATATTACCACATTGTCGTCGCTGACAGCAGGGCACCACGAGATGGTAAATTTATTGAAAGATTAGGTTCGTACAATCCCAACACTAATCCTGCTACAATAGATTTGAATTTCGATCGTGCTTTGTATTGGGTTCAGAACGGTGCACAGCCAACTGACACCACTCGAAACATCCTTTCAAGAGAAGGGGTATTGATGAAAAATCACCTGCTGGGTGGCGTGAAGAAAGGCGCTTTCACGGAAGACATCGCTGAAACGAAATTTGAAGCCTGGAAGCAGAGTAAAGATTCTTCACTGAATGCTCTCCGCTTAACGGTCAAAGAGGCTCAGAGCGCTGAAGAGAAGAAACGCCTCGACGCTGAAATCGCCTACAACAAGGCAAAAGAAGAAGAAATAGCTAAGAAGGAAGCAGAAATCAAGGCTGCGCAAGCCGCTGAAGCTGCTGCCAAAGCTAAAGAAGCCGCCGAAGCTGCTGCCGCTGCAGCACCGGCTCCTGAGACAGAAGCTCCCGTAGCCGAAGCCCCTGTAGCTGAATAAAAAAACATTCATTGGAGCCTGGACCACTGGCTCCAATCTGGAGAGATGGCAGAGTGGTCGATTGCGGCGGTCTTGAAAACCGTTGAACAGCAATGTTCCTGGGGTTCGAATCCCTATCTCTCCGCAAACAGTCTAAGACAGACGAAAGAAAATCCAAGACAAATCCCGTAAAACTTTGATTTTACGGGGTTTTTTGTTGCTTATCACGGATCAAATTGAAAACTTGTGGAGTTCCCCCCGAAAAGGATCAATTGATTAGCCGGCTGATGAATAGTAGCCGGTAGTGAAGCGGGCACGGGCAGGCTGCGACGACTTAAAGCAACCACTCGATCAGCACCTTCCCCATAACTGCTATTGAAAATTTTAAACTTGCTGTTGATCGGGATGGACGTTAGTCCACAAGTTTTTAAATTGATCCCTTATCACTGACGTCTGAAAGTCAACGAAAAGCCCCAATAATACAGTTGTAATTTTCTTATATTTTCTCAGTCATACAATCCTTCCCATCATCGGCCAGTGGTGGGAACCCAAAGGAGATCAAAATGAAGTGGATCTAGTGGCCGTAACACTCAACAATAAAAAAGCTATGGTAGCAGAAGTAAAACGGGAACCCAAAACCTTCAGACCACAGCTCCTTGAAGGCAAAATTCAGGTGTTAAAAAATATCAAGTCGGTTTCCTTGAGTTATAAAGATACGCGATAAACATTTATCTTTTACCAATCATAAAAGCATATAGATTTAACGCTTTAAATGTTCTAATAATGCCAAATGCATTTGCACCCCTTGATGATTGATATCCAGCTTGAATGCCTCGTTCAAATGATCATTGGCTTTTTCTTTCAGATCAAGTCCTAAATAGCCTAATCCAAGCATATAGTGGCAATGGATTTTATTGCGGAGAGTGAGATCATCTTCCCAAATCAGCAAATCAGGAAGTGAAACCGCGAAATAGTCGAGTTTGATTGTTTCATTCATATGTTTCTCTCCAAAGTCAATCAGCTTATTAAAGCGTAAATTGGATTCATCCTTTCTACCCAGTTTTAATAAGGC
>JAUZOU010000310.1 GCA_030706285.1 Bacteroidota bacterium | reverse complement strand
TTTTCCTTTGAAAACGTATCAAAGATCTCCTTGACCAATTCAAAATTGGTGGCAATCTCATTGAAGAACAGGACCGGCAGTTTCCAGTTCTTGTGAATGAAATCGAAGTGAGCTGAAATGCGTTTCCTCATTTTTTCCTCAAAAGGCAACGCTTCTTCGTTGATTTCCGTCAGCGATGACAGCAAATAGCCGGCATGCTTCCTGAACACCAACCCGAACAGGTTTTTCTTGGAACGATAATAATAATGGACCAATGACTGATTGCACCCTGCCCGTCTGGCAATCTCGACCGTAGAAGTGCCGGCATATCCTTTTTCAAGGAACAGCTCTTTGGCCGCCTCCATAATGGCTTCTTCCGTTGTTTGTACTGATTTTTTATCCATTAATAGTTCTATTTAATAGGTCTATCAATTTTTAGACAAAAAAAGGGCATTATTTTGATATACGCAATAGAAGACTAAAAAAAAATTAAAGAAAATCGGATCAACTTGAAAAATTGTGGAGTGCCTTCAAAACAAAAAAGCCTCAAACCCGCATCCGAACCTCTGATTTGACGTTCTGATTTGGTTTGAGGCCTTTGTTTTGCTGAATAAAAGGTTAAACCTCAGGGCTAGCGACCTTGATTCTGCCGCAAGGACTTGGTAATTAAACTCTTATAAATTATATACAATTAGAATTTATAGCCGACCGCAAACTTGATTTGTCGTCCGGGCATATTGTAGCCATCTTTTTCCGTGTAATTTTCATCCAACAGATTGGCCACCGTCATGCCCACATACATGCCGTATTTAAAGGCATACCTGGCACTCAGGTCGAACATCAGGTAATCAGGGTACTTCAATACCTTGTCAGATGCCAAATATCCGCCTTCCGTCGTATAATCGCTAGCTGTAATGCCGGAACGAATGCCCTGGAATGTGTCGTTTTCAAACCTCGAGCCAATGTACCTGCCATTCAGACGGGCCGAAAGACCTTCCTTTCTAAAAGATAATCCGAAATTGCCGTTCAGTTTACGCACGTATTGCAAATCCCGGGTATATAAACTGTCCTTGCCTGTCGAAGCTATGGCGGTTTGCGTCAGTCTGGTATTGAACAAATAGGTCCAATTCGTGTACAGGCACAGCGAAAACTGCTGGCCGAACAAACTGCCCAGATCATAGTCGGCACTCCATTCGAAGCCATCCATCCTGGCATTGTTGGCATTCACATAGGTCATTGTTCCGTCTGTCAGCACCTGATTGACGATCATGTCGTCATGGTGTGTCAGAAAGCAGGTGACATCGGCATGCAAAGCATGGTTGGGGGTCACCAGACTCAATCCCAGATCTGTGGTTCTTGATGCTTCAGGCTTCAAATTCTTATTTCCTTTATAGGATTGCGTCCAGGTATAATTCCAATCCGGGTAATAGATACTCACGGCATAGGAACCGGCCGTTTTGTAGGCATCCGGCACAGAAAAGGCCGTTCCGAACGAAGCATGAGCCTTCAGACTGTTCAATAACCAATACTGTGCTCCGATGCTTGGATTGACGGTATTGTAGGCATTGTCCGATGCCACGGAATGCAGGGCTTCATTCTTTTCCACATGATAGTCGAAATGGTCGTAACGAGCACCAGCGTTTACATCCAACCGGTCATGATGATAGCTGACCTGAGCAAATAACGCACCATCGGAAAAATCGTTGTCCGGCTTGTAGGGCGAAGTCGGCGTCCCTGCTGTTTCAAACCGTTCGGAATGATAGTCATAGACACCGAAATCTGCTCCGCCGACTACCTTGAACTCACCGAACGTTTGTTGCTGCTGTAACTGAAAACCATACCGCGACACCTGGCTTTTGAAGTTGATAAATCCGGCTGAGGTGTTGTCTGAATAGTCCGGTTCGATTTCCCTGGTAACATAAGGGCTGAACTGAAACCACCCGTTCGTGCTTTTCCGCTCAATGGTTCCGTTGGCGTTGATGCGGCGCAGCTTTTTTTTACTATCTCCGTAAGTACCCCAGTAGGTACCTGGAACTTCGATGTCGTTGCCGAATGAATAGGTCGATTCAATATGGGCGTCCCAATGATTGTTAATATCCCATTCCAGCCGGGCATTCACCTGGCTCAGATCGTATTTGGAATGGCGCATGGTGTCGCCGTATGACTTGGGATCCAGCAACTGTTTTCCATAGGATGGCATGGACAACAGGTTATGCTTGCCGATGAGGTAATCATCTTCTTGTTTGGTTGTCGAGAAACTGAGGCCACCTCTGAGCGATGGAAGCAAGCTGCCGCTGAGACTACCATCCAACCTGCGGAATCCGAAACTGCCGCCTTCGGCATTGATACTACCCTGAAATTTAGTACTGAGTGATTTCGTGATGATGTTCAGGACGCCGCCCATGGCATCCGATCCGTACAACGTCGCATACGGACCTTTGATCACCTCGATGCGCTCGATGTTCGACGGGATAATGGCAGCCAGGTTGCTGGTCCCTGCCGGTTTACCGTTGACCAGCACCAATGTATAGCTCCTGTCCTGTTGTCCGGGGGAAAAGCCGCGCATTGCTACGGTCGTCGAGATGCCCGGATACTGAATAATGTCCAGGTTGGTCAACCGTTTCAGCACCTCTGCCAGATTTTCATTGGGCAAACTTTCTATTTCATCACTGGTAATGACTTCGATCTTCTGTGGTATGTCTTTGAGCTTACTGCCCATCCTGGTGGCATTGATCACGACTTCGTCAATCGGATAGATACGGGTGGTATCCAGGGTTTCGGCAAAAGCAGTTCCGGAGCCGGCAGACAGACTGAGCATAGCTAAAAGGAACGTTGATTTTTTCATGAGTTTCTGTGCTTAAATGTATAAAATGATCCCCTGCGGTTCGCCTGGCCAACCATCCGGATTGGCCGTCCAGGCGTTACCCGGAGAATCGGGTTATTCTAATGTGTCTTTTGGCGGATGCAAACCGGCCAGGCGGTTTCGTTGATCGCCCGATACCAGAAAAACCGCAGGCTTCCCAGAGACCGGATTGTTGCCAGTCACAACACAGGTATTGTACACGGTTTCGATAGACTGATACTGGATCACCGCCTCCGGTGTCCCTTGTTTATAAAGGGTACCTTCGTGCATCATCAGCAACTCGTCGCAATATTCACTGGCCAGGTTCAGGTCATGAATGATCATCAATACGGTCAGGTTCATTTCCTGGTTCAGCCGGCGAACCAAATCCAGCATCCGCACCTGATGGCTGATGTCGAGCATTGAGGTCGGTTCGTCCAGCAACAGCAGCGCAGGTTCCTGAGTCAGTGCTTTGGCAATGCTGACCAGTTGCTTTTCCCCACCGCTCAGTTCGGACATCGACTTCTTCCGTAAATGGCTGATGCCTGTCATCTCCATGAACGTTTCCGCCCTGGCGATGTCTTCTTGTGTATCATACAACTGAAAGGCCTTCCGGTAGGGCATCCGGCCTAACAGTACATAATCTGTCACACTCATATCCGTATCGTCGGTGTGCTGCGTCACAACAGCCATCAATGATGCTTTTTCTTTCAGGGACAGCTGGTTCATTTCTTTACCGTCCAGCATCAGCTTTCCTTTCAGTATCTTGATTTCACCCAGAATACCTTTGAGCAAAGTTGTCTTGCCCGATCCGTTCGGGCCGATGATGCCCGTAAACGATCCTTTCTGCAGATTGAAACTGATATCCTTCAGTTGAAACTGGCTGTATCCGCAAACCAGATGATGCACTTCCAAACTATTCGACAACATGCTCAATAATTTTTTTGCCTGGAACGACTTAACATCAGAATAAAGACTACACCACCGACAATACCCGTCAGCACGCCGACTGGTAATTCGTTTGGTGCAATAATGGTCCGTGCCAACACGTCACACACCATAAGAAACAAGGCGCCCCCCAGAAAAGAACCGGTAAGCAGAATCCTAAAGTCCGATCCGGCCACCTGCCTGATCATATGTGGAATGACCAGTCCGACAAACCCGATAACGCCACCAACCGCCACGCAAATACCAGTCAGCAAGGACGT
>JAUZOU010000031.1 GCA_030706285.1 Bacteroidota bacterium | reverse complement strand
CGAAGGCAGTGGACTGGGCAATAGCGAACGTGATATCAAAAAACTTTGTCCGAATGCGAAAGTATTATCCGGCTTATCTATTCGGGGTGGCAGCGTAAAAAATGCAGATAACATGCTAAAATCCTGGCTTGCACAATAGAAGCGCAATGAGTAAGTCAATAGAACCAGTATAAACCCTAACGTTGTTGTTAATACAAGTTAACTAAGAAAAGAGGTGAACTAAGCAAGCCTAGGTAATTCATTTTGAATAAAAAACAGGCAAGTCAAGTTGTCTATGGATGAGCCCTATGGCAAGTCTAAGGCCTTGTTTCAGAACCAATGGGCGGGATATTCCCTCTAGTGATTAAGACAGAGGAATTCTTATAAGCTACTTTATCTATTCACCATTTGAATATTCGTAGCTGTCAGTGCATTCATGTAAACGGAATAGTATTGAAGCTGAGGATGGACCCCATCTCTAAGCATATTGGTTGTCAATTTATGCTCGACATCCAGGAACGTGATCCAGGTTTTATGTTCGCACCATTTTTGCATGGCATTGTTGATGAGGCTGACAATTTCTTTCCGGTCTGTATTCGCATCATTGCGTTGAGCGATGCTGAAATAATAAATAGCGGTATTCGCAAGCTTCCCATGAAGCAAGGTAAATAAACGCTGTAAGTCTTCGGTTACCGTCTCGGCATCTTCCCCATCGTCATAAACGTTGTTGGTGCCGATATTAACGACCAGATTTTTAGGATCAGTATCGGCGAGGAAACTGACGGCAAAAGTTTCCCAGTCAAAGGTCGTCGTAGAGCTAATTCCGCAACATAACGCGTCTTTCCCCTCAAATTTGGTATAAAAATCCGTCCAGAACCAACGCGTATCAAAAAAAGAATCACCGATAAACAACGTGGTCTTTCCATCGTGACCGGCACTTATCCACAGATGGTGCATCACTTCGGCATAATCCGAATAGGGAGAGACATCCCATTTCGATCCGGTTTTGTCCACGGTATTGCAAACGACGTTGAAGGAGGTGGTCTGATTTCCGGAGGACGCTTTTACCTCAAATTTCCCCGCTACGAGCGCATGTACCGTTTTGGTTGTAGCGTTCAGCACCAGCTTTGACTTGTCATAGTCATAGGTGACAGGGCTGCTATCGTCCGGCATTGCCAAATAGAACTCAGACGCAGGATATCCGGTCCAGGTATAGACGTTACCCGGTGATAAGATGCTGTAATCGGGAACTGTCGATACCGTAAACTGAGCCGTTTGATAGATAGTGGAGGCTGTGACTGTCACCGTTTTGTTGGCAACCAACGCTTTTACAATGCCATTCTCGATTGAAATATCAGTTCCTTCGAATGAATATTGAACAGCCGCTTTGTAGTTGTAATTGCTGAATACCGGACTAATCCTGATGCTATCCCCAACAGTGAGGTTACTGATGGGATGAATGATCAATTTGCCATAATCAGGGGTTGTTTGCCCCGTGTCATCAGGGTTGTTGAGGTTGCATCCTGTCGACAGAAAGGAAATTATTACCAAATTTAATACAGTCCATACGAACTTGGCAGACAGGCTTTTCATGAGCTTATTTTTTAGTAACACCAAGGTTATCTGTCACTCGAATGCAGCAATGATTGGTTGCGCGGACATTTTTGTGAGTAGGCTTGTTTTATCGATTTTTTTTCAAAACCAGGCATGATTTTTCCCGGGGAACCATCAGTGTATCCATCCAATGTCTGCAAATGGGCAGCCATGTTCAGGAAACAAAATTAGACAATTGAACGCTAAAGAAATAAAACAAAAGCAGCAAAAACTATCACCAGCTGAGCAAACTTGAAAAAACGCATCAAAATGGAAGCGGCGGAGCTCCCTTCAACAGGAACCACTTTCGATCAAGACGTTTCTCCTCCGGCCAATGCTCCTGCCTCAAGATTTCCTCTAAAGAAACCACCTTCGATCAAAACCGGTCGTGATATCAGATCGCTCACTTTTCCGCACCCCCAAGTGACGAATGGCAGGATGGCATGAACGTTTAGCAGGAGAAAACGGTTTTTCCATCATTTTGTCTACTTTTGTCACAAAAGACTAAACCATGCATCACCTCAACAAAAAACGAACAGCCATTTGCCTGTTGGTATGGATGGCCCTCGCAGCCAACGCGCAGACATTTCTTCCGATCTGGAACAAACGGATGCCTAATTCCAGAGGCATCGTTGTCAACGATACCATCGTCAACGAACGCATCACTCAGGTTGGAACGCCGGGTGTCTATGTTTTTGAACCGTCCAAAGCGGAAAATACGGGAACAGCGGTACTGATCATTCCCGGAGGAGGCTATGCCAGACTGTCGTATCAAATCAGTGGCTTTACACCGGCCAAATGGCTCAACAGCATCGGTATTACAGCCTTTGTGCTGAATCATCGGTTGCCACAATCACCCGATGTTGAGGTTTCTTACAAGGCGCCGTTGCAGGATGCACAACGGGCACTGCGCTACATCCGGGCCCATGCAGCGGAATATGGCATCGACAGTCACAAGATCGGCGTCATGGGTTGTTCGGCCGGTGGACACCTTTCGGCCTGTGTTTCGACCATCAATGAAGACTGGTCTGCCATCGGCGATTCGCTGGACAACTGTCCGTTTCAACCGAATTTTACCATTCTGATTTCACCGGTCATTTCCATGGCCGATTCGATAGTTCACAAAGGCAGCCGGACCAACCTGCTGGGAAAATGGAAAAATGACGAACATCTGAGGAGGCTGTTTTCCTGTGATCTTAATGTGACAGCCCAAACGCCACCGGCCATCCTTTTCCACGCCTCAGACGATCCGGCCGTTCCTCCGTTGAATAGCATCGCCTATTATTCCGCCTTGCTCAAGGCCGGCGTTAAAAAATCATCCATACATATCTTCCCGAACGGCGGGCACAAAATTGCCGTACGCGCCCAACCTGGCAGCACCAGGCTTTGGACAGAATTGACGGAAGAATGGCTGATTGAAACGGGTTTTCTGAAGCCGATCGAATACAAATAACCGGCCGGTTTTTCGGTTTATCAATCGTTATCAAAAAAAAATAGACACTCATCATGACACTGCACCAACCGGTTAAAACCCTTGTACTTGACTTTGACGGCACTCTGGCCGACTCACAAATCAGCATCATCAGGACTGTCCAACTGACCTTGCAACAGCTTGGATTCGAACAGGTTGATGAAGGATCCGTCAGGAAGCTCATCGGATTGCCTCTGGAAGATACCTTCGCGAAAGCAGCCCATTTTACTGATACGGCATTGATCCAAAAAGCGGTCGATTTATACCGGGCCAATTATACAGCCATCAACTATGAACACACCGTCCTGTTTCCCGGCGTGAAAGAGACATTGGCCTATCTGCAGCAACAAGGTGTCGCGCTGACAATTGCTTCGAGTAAATGGAGAAATGTGCTCATCGACTCACTGGATCACCTGAAGCTTACCGGTTACATTTCATTTCTATTGGGTGATGACGATGTACCGCACAGCAAACCGGCACCGGATATGGTCTGGCGGTTGATGGAACTGACAGGTTCGAAGCCGGAGGAAACGATGGTGGTCGGTGATACAGCCTACGATATCGCCATGGGCAAAGGCGCAGGAAGCCTGACTTGCGGTGTCACCTACGGTAATGGCACCAGGGAAGAACTCGACGCTCAGCAGGCCGATTACGTGATCAGCGATTTCCGGCAGCTAAAAACGATTGTACTTGGCTGAATGCAAAAAGACGAATGGATGGACTTTTTTACAAACTTACAAATCATTGTCCTCACCTGCAACCTGAACGAAAGGTCCTTTTTTATCCCTGGTCACACTGAATGTTTGTTTTCTGAAGATAAAAAACGGGATGGCAATGCCGACCACCAATGCCGCCAAAACGAACACCGTCGTCAGCCCGTTGAAGAAAAACAGGTTAATATATTGCTGAGAATCAGCCGAATCGCTACTACCTAAAAACTTCGCCAACGATTGAATGGATCTGTAGGCAAATACGCCCGGAATCATCGGCAATAGTGAGGGAAACGTAAAAACCTCCACCGGCACTTTCACCCAGTGGGCAAACGGTAATGCCAGACATCCGATCAGCAACGCAGCCACAAACGAGGCAGATGCAATATTCGTTTCAAAAAACGGCAGATTCATCAATAAATACCTTGTACTGTGGCCGACCGCTGCAAGAACAGCCGAAATAAGCAATGTTTTGCGGGGAGGGTTACTGATAATGGCAAAACCGACAGCCGCAATAGCAGCGAACAAGCCATCCCAAAACAAACCGGAGAATGTAATTCCATCCATCATAATACGTCGATTCTAGCTAAACGAAGGGTAATGGTCAGACCGATAGCAATGCAGACAATCAACATACTGGCATTGATCAGCCTAGAAGTACCGGACAGTATATGTCCGTCAATTAAATCCATGATGCCGTTGATCAACGGAACACCAGGAATCAGAAACAGCACACTCGTAGCAACGGCAATATCGGACGTCGTCCCCAGATGAAACGTATAGTCAAGACTGGCAATCATTGAAGCGATAAAGGCCGAGATCGTCCAGACGGCAAACTCATTCCAATGACGGTGCTGCAGTGTTTGTTTGACATAAAATCCGACAAAGGTAGCCACGCAGACAATGCCCATGGCTACGAAATCACCTTTAAACAACCGGCAAAAGGCGGCATTAGCCAAAGACACGAGTATAATAACCAACCAGCGGCTTTCCCTGGGTGTCCGGACAATGTCAAGGTATTTTTCCTTGGCTTGTTCCATGGGTAACTGTTGGTCATAGATTTCCCAGCTCAACCGGCACAAGGCCGCATTGATCTGAAAATTCAGCCCGAGCGACTTGATGTTGCCCACACTGCTGTAAGAATGCTCTCTACCGGTATCCCAAACGGTCACAATAAACGAATTCCTGAAGATACTGGCATCACAGCAAAAGCCCCAGGCTGCCGCAATCCGTTCTGAATTACGAACAACACGGGATGTCTGCATGCCTACAGACATCGAACTCGCCGCATAATCGATGAGAAATCTTGAAACTTCTTTTAGCTGGTGATGAAGATCAATTTCAGCCATAGATGAACCTTTATTTGATGATTGACACAGTTGACTGTTGAAAACCTGTAAGAGTAATCTGTGCGTAAGAACTTTTCCTGGTGCAAAGATATGGGCTTATCCAGCTAGTTGTTATATTTGCAATCGGGAAAGATTCTATATCACTTATCGATAAAACCGATTTAGAAAACATGGAACTCAGACAACTCAAGTACTTTGTCCGGTCGGCCGAATTGCAAAATTTTTCACAGGCGGCCAAAGATTTGTTTATTACTCAAAGCACGCTGTCACAGCAAATCAAACAGCTTGAAGACGAATTGGACATCAGGTTGTTCGACCGGAAGGGCAAGCGTGTCTTTCTGACAGAAGCCGGCCAGACCTTTCTGCCTTATGCCAAACAGACATTGAGCGATTCTGCATACGGTATCCAGCGACTCAAGGACTTACAGAATATCAAAACCGGTTCCTTAAAGATCGGTGTAACCTATAGTCTGAGCCATATGCTGACCAATACAGTGACCGAATTTTCCCGGCAATATCCGGACATCAAACTGGAAATCGTCTATCGTTCTGCCATCCACCTCAAAGAAATGCTGAAAGAAAAGCAAGTAGATTTCGTCCTGACCTACAAACCCTTGGCCGAAGATTCACAGATTGAAGCAACCACTTTGTTTGACTCGGAACTGTGTGTGGTCATCGCGCCCCATCATCCGTTGGCCAGCCAGAAAAGGATATCTCTCAGCACTCTTAAAAACTATCCATTGATTCTGCCATCAGCCGGACTAACGGCCCGGGAAACGTTGAACTACATTCTCAAAATGAATTACCTACAGCTAATTCCTCGAGTTGAACTGAACGATGTGAATACCTTGTTGCAATTTGCCGAAACCGGTTATTGGGCTACTGTCCTGTCAAAAGCATCCATTTATGGTATGGAGACACTGAAAGCCATTCCAATAGCCGATCAAAACATCAATATGCATGCATCGTTACTACTACTCAAAGACAGTTATCAAAAATACAGTGCTCAGGCATTTATCAAACTTTTGCTGGCAGCCAGGACTTTTCAGGCCAATCAGGTCATTTCAAAACGATGACCGGCATGAATCTGTCACTCACTTCAAGGAGCGCTGATCTGAACAAATGAAAAAAATAGTTGACGAAAACGCCAAAAATACAAAAAAGAATGGCTTCTATTCGTATCTTTGCACCGTCCGAAATGATCAAAGTCTCGACAGTTGACGTATCAGACGGTTCCAGATAAACTTCTGACTATCCTGATGTTATAAGCTATTCCATTCAGCTACTCTCTTTGAAAGCACGTTGCGCATTCAGAGAAGAATGATTATGCACACGATGCAACAAGGCATCGGAAAGCAACAAGAACGAGTCAATTTACGCATTTGAATACCGGAACAAGGTGCTTTTAACTACCAGTTCCGGTCATCAGTCTCGATACGGGCATGCTTTGACAAAACGTCTGTCCCAGATCTGATCATGTAAAAAACAGTCGTTGGAAGGGGTTGATGCATCCTTCCAACAGCTGACACTTGTATAAAAAAAGTTGCATCAAGTTTAAAACGTATGACTGAAAAAATAGTTCTCACTCTAACCAAACACCTTCTTTGGGGAAATGTCCTGCAACCCGTTCTTGTTCAGGAAAATGAATATGGCACGTTGGAAATTCTGGAATTTGCAGACAGCAAATCCTCCGTTTTTTCTCAATTGAATGAAGCGTCTCAACAGATTGTCCTTCTTTCCGGGGAAATGTCAGATGCTAACCTCATGGTCAGGTTCTCAAAAGAAAAATCGGTCGCATCCTTTCATAATAAAGTGAAACCTGAAACGATCGCATCTACCATACGCCCTTTTGTTGAAGACTGTCAACACAAGATGGCTATGTTACTGGCCAGCGCACAACTACCATTCTACATCCGGAGGGAAATTACCTGCCGTAATCTGTACAAGTCCGATCTGATTGCCTTACCGGCCAAAACGCCCGAAGTAATTTACCAATTCAGAAAAGATGAAGAGAAGGCTTGCATTCATTATTCCATCCAGGTACAAAGCGATGACATGAGCGTAGACCTGTACCGGAAAAAGCCATTGATACTTAGCAGCTCTCCGGCCACACTGCTGATCAACGACCGATTACTTGCCTTTGAAAACATTGACCTTAAGAAACTGATGCCATTTCTCACGAAAGAAGAAATTGAAGTACCTATTTCCTATGAAAAGGCATACATCAGGACGTTCATTAGCAGCTGTCTTGAAAACGGCAAAGTTATCGCCGAAGGATTTGACATCCAGGAGATCAAGCCTCAAAAGAAAGCCGTCTTAGCTATAAATATCGACACTGATAACAAACCAATACTGAGCCTGGCCATACAATATGATGGTATGGAAATCGAGCCAGACAGTCCGTCCCGTAACGTGGTGACACTGGTAGAACGAGACGAAAAGACCTCATTGAAATGGTTCAGTCACGATAAAAATTGGGAAGAATCCGTCGTTGGCCTGTTACTTGAGAGTGGTCTGGAGCAAGTTGGTCCCAATCTGTTTACCCATCAGAAAAATCTGTCGGAAAGATTGCTTGTCAAACAAGTTAAAAATATGGAGGAGTGGATTTCACGGAATAGCGATTTGTTGAAAAAATTCGAGTTCAACCAGGAACTTCTGGATTAAATCTGTTTGTAAAACGTCGGCCTTTCGTTAATTTTGCACAACAATCCAACACAAACGAGCTTAGATTATGAGAATCAGATCTGTCGGTGCTATTATTAAACGATTAGTCCTCTTCTTTTTCCTCTCTTCGATTCTGGCCGTGATTGTGTATGGCTTCGTTCCTGTTCCGATCACGCCACTCATGGTGATCCGGTTCATTGAGCAAAAAAGTGAAGGGGAAAAACCGGTATTTTGCCACGACTGGGTTTCCAGAAAACATATTTCCGTCAATTTGAGACGAGCCGTTATCGCCTCCGAAGACCAACGCTTTTACGATCACTGGGGGTTTGATGTCGGGCAGATCAAACAGGCTGCCATTGAAAACACCAGACGCAGACGTCCGAGAGGCGCCAGCACCATCTCCCAGCAAACGGCCAAGAATGTCTTTTTGTGGCCCCAGTCTTCCTGGGTCCGTAAAGGGCTTGAAGTCTACTTTACCGTACTCATCGAGGCCTTCTGGAGCAAAGACCGCATTCTGGAAGTGTACCTGAACAGCATGGAAACAGGTAAAGGCTTGTATGGTGCTGAAGCCGTTGCCAGGCATCATTTCCATAAGACAGCCGAAGAGCTAACCCGGTCGCAGGCGGCACTCATTGCAGCCACCTTGCCTAATCCGCGCCGGTTCAACTCCCAGCACCCATCCCGTTACATCAGGATGCGCCAACGCGAGATTCTAGGACAGATGTATTACATCCAGCTGCCAGAAGACGGGAGACATAAAGGTGACGGGGATCACTGGTATGATGCCGTCCTCGATTTATTTCATAAAAAGGATCACTGAAAAAACTCATCGATTGCTTCCGAATACGATATCCACTGTGGGCCAGAGCTGAAAATGCTTACCGAAAGGATATTTTCCCCAGGAAAAGGCATAACCGCCTTTGAGCCGCAAGGAGTGGCAAACTGCCCACATCAATGAACCGCCGTTTTCAACAAACACATTATCGCTGTTTCTGGTAATCTGAAAAAGGCGCAGTTGTTCATCATAAAACAGTCTGTCTGTCAGCAATCCTTTGTATGAAAGTCCCGTTCGAATGGATACACCTTGATAATAGTGCGCCATCCTTGGATAAATAAACGGCAGATCGATGGTTGCTTGTGGATCCGGTTTTTGTCCTCTGATGGTAAAAGCCAGCCCGACATCGATCGACAGCAAGGCATTGGCTGAAACCGGCTTGCTGGTTATCAACGAATTATTGACAGCGAGTAAAAACGGAAAATCGTACTGCGGAGAGATCAATCCACCAATTCCTTTTCGACTCACCACCTTCAGAAATAAGGTGGGATAGCTCACGGCATGTTCGCTGGCAACCACCAATTCATTTCCTGTATACAGCGTCGTCTTAATGCCAATATTGGGCAATACAGGCATCAACAAAAGATTGGTCCTGAGCTCCGTCCTGCCGGTCAAGCCATAGCGGAACGGCTGAATGATACCGGTTTCCCAGTTGCCTTTTTTCAGCGTATAAGCCGTATTGTCGCTCCATTTGCCGCGTAAAAGACTGTTCTGCGCCTGAACCTGGCAGATCAGCAAGAAAATAATAACACCCGATAAGGTCCTTCTTTTCATGTTCGTCGTCTTTTTAGCACCTGTTTATTTCCGGTGAAGGATCCATAGGCCGCTCACCGGCATATGGTCGGCCTCAACAGAGCATTCCTGATGGGCAACACCAGAACCGGGTTTCCATTGTCCATTGGTGAAAATGTAGTCCAGCGTCCTGTCCACTTTATGATCAGGGACAGGCGTTTGTGTAAAATAGGCGGACTGATTGGCCAGGTAATCATCCAACGAAATGACATTTTTGTAATCGGTATACAAGGGAACCAGCCAATTCATCTCCGGTGTATAGTTCTGGCCATCTTTGTGCATCGGATCATCGCCCGGGTGGTGGAAGGATTCTCCCGGACATTTGTTTTCGATGCAAAAATCGGTCGAATCACTGCCTGGAGGAATTTCATTCAGATCGCCGCCTGCCACGAAAAGGGATCCGGCACGGTCGATCTGATCAAGTGCTTCTTTAAAGGCAATGAGATGCCTGTGCTTCGAGTCATCCCTGGCAAAAGCCGTCGTATGAACACTGATAGCGTAGAATTCCTGAAATCCGGGGATTTCCACGATCGCCTTTACCAGGCAACACCGCTCGTAAAAATACCGTTCCACAGACGATTGATCGTTTCTCAGCGGGAAACCGACCCTCTCTCCTGCTTTGAGCGGCCATCTGGACAGAATCGCGTTGACTTCATGCATCCGGCCAAGACCGTCACTCGGTATAAACTGGGCTTTCCACTGAGATCCATATACGGCATAATTAAAATACGTATTGTCCATCAGCCATTTGAGCTGATCCACATAAGCCGACCGGGTCGAATTAAGGTCCACTTCCTGCAGCAGAAGGATATCAGGCTGGAACTCGTTGATCCGTTCGGCAATCAGCTGCAGGTTGTCCAGAATGTCGTCTTCGCTGTAAACCACCTTGTACCCACAAGCATCGCCAAACCAAGGCCCCCTGCCTATACCGAAACGCATATTCCAGGTCATGACCTGAATGGTGGAATCCGGTGATGGGGCAGTGACTTTCGTGGATTTTTCAAGGCTGGCTGCCTTTTCCACTTCATCAAACGAAGTAGCCGGTTGCTCACAGGAAAGGAAAAGAGAGGCCATGACAGACAACAGCATGGCTCCTTTGAGAAAAATACGACGTTCCATGGTAGTTGTATTTTTCGTTTAACAAAATAGGCAGTCAGATAGTTCTGCTATTGTTGCGTTAGCCTGAAATCTTTTGGCAATACCCCGAATTGTTTGTGGAAACATTTGGCGAAATAGGACGGATTATTGAATCCGACCATGTAGCAGACTTCATTCACCCGGTAATCGTTCGAGCTGAGCAACTCGGCAGCCTTTTTGAGCCGGACGAGCAACAACAGTTTGTTGGGCGTGATGCCGGACAAGGTCCTGATTTTGGCATACAAACTGGAATTGCTCACACAAAGCGCTTCAGAGAGTTGTTCGACTGAAAAGTCGACATTTGAGATGTTTTTTTCAATCACCTCCGTCACTTTCAGCAGGAATTCCTCGTCTGCCTTATTTCCGGCCATACTTTTGAGCGAGACAAACGGCTTTTCAAGAAATCGGGCCTGCAAGGCTTTTCGGGAATCCAGCAGGTTTTTGATCTGAGCAGCCAGGTAGGTCATTGAAAATGGTTTTTCCACATACGCATCGGCACCGGTTTCCATCGCCTCGATCTTGGTCGACAGGTTGGTTTTGGCAGTCAGCAGAATAACAGGTAAATGATTCCAAAGAAAACTCGATTTGATCTGCCGGCAAAATTCGATGCCGTCCATGTTGGGCATCATGATATCACTGATGATGAGATTAACTTCGTTCTTTTCCAACACTTTGATGCCTTCCACGCCGTCTCCGGCCAACAGTACAGTATAAAAGGCCGTAAAGTTCTTCCACAAGAATTGTTGCATATCTACGTTATCTTCAACAATCAGCAGAACCGGTTTTTCGTCGTCCGGAACAACTTTGATGGCTTCCTCGGCCATATCGGTATCCGGTTCCTCCTCCGGGTGTTGTTCCTGCGTTTTGACCGTTTGGGAAGCATCCGATGCAACCTCTGGTTCCTCATACGGCAGAAAAACAGAAAAGACAGAGCCGTTTCCTGGTACGCTTTCTACCTTGACAGAACCACCGAGCGCATCAACCACTGTTTTAACCAGATACAGGCCGATGCCGGTTCCTGGTTTGTTGCCACCGGGGACCTGATAGAACGGCTTAAAAATATTTTCCTGTTCCTGCGGTGGAATGCCTGCTCCATTATCGGTCACACGTACTTCAAAACGGCCTGCCACTTGCTGGCTGTATAAGGCAAGTTCCACCAGATCTTTCGAATATTTGGAAGCGTTATTCAGCAAATTGCTTACCACTTTGGT
Source organism: Bacteroidota bacterium (assembly GCA_030706285.1). Lineage (GTDB taxonomy): Bacteria > Bacteroidota > Bacteroidia > Bacteroidales > UBA1402 > UBA8389. The sequence goes on along the minus strand of JAUZOU010000031.1, from coordinate 3,884 downwards.
CAGGTTTTCCACATCGACTTTCGTATGGAAAAGTTCATCATCACTGACAAAATCGAACCGGATATTTTTCTGGCTGAAAAATGGTTTAAATCGCTCCGAAATACTTCGAAGCAAATCGGTGACGTTTGTTTCTGTCAGCGATACCTGGACAGATTCCCGTTCGATTTTCCGGAAATCGAGCAATTGATTAACCAAAAACAGCAGCCGTTGAGCATTCCGTTCAATGATGTTCAGGTCTTCACGGGCACTTTCAGACAAATTGGCCGATGGCTTGGTCAATTGTTCGATAGGTCCCATGATCAGGCTCACAGGCGTCCGGATCTCATGCGCAATGGACGTAAAGAAATTGATCTTGGCTGAATAAACGGCTTTCTCCTGTTCGGCTTTCATTTTTTCGATCCGTTCATTTTGTTTGGCTTCCTGACGTCTACGGAGCACCTTGAACGCTTTCCGGACAGCCAAAATCAACAACAGCAGGTACAACACAAGAAACAGATTGCTTCGCCAGATGGGAGGTGTTATAACAATTCTGACGGACAGACCGGTCTCATTCCACACACCATCATTGTTCGAGGCTTTTACCCTGAAGCGATAGGTTCCCGGCGATAAATTTGTATAGGTAGCCTTCCGCTGATTGCCAACCAAATTCCAACCTTCATCGAAACCTTCCAGTTTATAGGCATATTCATTTTTCTCCGGCGCAAAAAAACTCAGTGCGGAGAAGACCAGGCTGAATCCGTTTTTATTGTACGGCAGCGTAATGGTCCGGACGCCATACCGGTCTATTTTCAGGTAATCTGAAAGAGGTACAGACTGGTTGAATAACTGAAAATCAGTAATGGCGACCTGCGGCACATAGGGATTGTTGTAAATTCCGGCAGGATTAAATGCATTCATGCCGCTGGCGGTACCGACATAGATCATCCCGGAACGCGTGAGGCAACCTGACATCAACGTAAACTGGTCGCTCAGCAATCCATCTCCTTTCGTGAACACTCTAAAATGCTGCGTTTCCGGATCGAACCGAATCAGTCCTTTGGTCGTGGTAATCCAGAGATAACCGCCGACAGCCGTCATATAACTGATATTGTTACTGGGAAATGAGACCGGAACAGGGATAAACCGTCTGGTTTTTTCCTCATACCGGCAAATGCCACTATTTGTTCCTACCCACAACCGACCGGATGCATCCAGGCATAAACACGAAACATCATCGCTCAGTAGGGAGGAGTGATTGGAGACGTCGAACGGGTAATGTTTCCAGATACCTGTTTGTTGGTTATAGGAATAAAGTCCTCTTCCTTGGGTGGCAAAATAGAGCATATCTCCTTTCTGAAGAATATTGAAGACCACGGCATTGGTCCGGATGACCCTGCTGAAATTATCGGCATTCCGGTTGTACCGGTTTATCCCCCACATGGTACCCACCCACATGGTGCCCCTAGAATCTTTAAAGATGGCATAGATGCTGTTCATGTCCAGCGTTTGTTTATCAGATGCGCTGGAAAGATAATAACGCATCTTGCCGGTACGGGTATTCATTACGTTCAACCCGCCGGTGTAAGTCCCTATCCAAAGATCATCCCCATCCAGACACAAACCATGAATGTTGTGGAACGACAACCGGTTCGGCCCCGTTTGAATACTGGTAAATCGTTGTGTTTTCGTATTGAAATAGTTCAATCCTGCGTCATCGGTACCGATCCACAAATTGCCGGAAGCATCTTCGCACATGGTACTGATCACATTGCCGCTGATGGAATTGGCAGCCGGACGATGCACATATTGTTTGAACGAATGCTGATTGGGAGACGAATAATACACACCGCCATAATAGGTCCCGATCCAAAGTCCTCCTTCTCTGTCCCGGCAAATCGTATACACAAAATTACTGGACAAAGAGCCTTTTTCAATCCGGAGCAATTGCTGTCTTCCATCAGCAGCCTGCACAATGGAATAATATCTTAGTCCGCCGTCCGCTCCGATCATCAACTTTCCGGGTTCAAATTCCATGACCGTGTGTATGTGCAGCAGCTCTTTTTTGGCGTACTCCTGCAAAAATGGAATCAATGTGCCATCCTTCTTGTTGATGGCAAACAGTCCATTTTCCCAAGTTCCCACCCATAGATTCCCGAACGAGTCTTCGGTCATACTGTAACAATCAAGTTTAGCCAGCATATCCGGATCGGCATGCGGAAAAGCCGGAACAAACCGCCCGGATCTTTTGTCCAGCTTGTAAAGGTGATGTTTTGTATTGTTGGCTGAGACCCAGCAATCACCGTCTTTGTCCATATAAAGACAAGTGACAAATGTATTTCTGGAAATAGAATGACGGAAATTATCGAAGGTATAATGCCTGAGGGAACCTGTTTTTTTAGTCAACCGGAAAACACCTTGTTCATACGTACTAAACCAGATCCGTCCGGTTTTATCTTCCAAAATTGACTGGACTCTACCGTTGATGGTCTCCCCATTTTTGGTTGTCTGATGCATCTGACTGATTTTTTCAGTACGGGTATCATACGTACAGACGCCCTTTTCGGTTCCTATCCATAAAAGCCCTTCGGCATCTTCAAACAATTTATAAATATGGTTGCTGATGATGGAAGCCGGTTCCCTGCTGTTGTTGCGGAAAATACGGAATTCGTAGCCGTCGAACCGGTTCAGACCATCTTCGGTTCCCATCCAGATAAAGCCTTTGGAATCCTGAATAAGAGTATAGACCGTGTTGGAAGAAAGTCCGTTTTCAACCTGATATTGCCGGAAAGTCAGATCGACTGCCCTGGAATCAGTCATTGAAACGAAGACGAGCAAACAAAGGATCAACGGTCTTTTAAAAACGTGTTTCATAGGTATCAGCTATTCTGGTTGCGTAAATATCGGAAATTTTTAGACTCTCCCAGCAGCTTTTTTCAATTTTAAAAGTCTATGGAAAATTGTGGCATCCTTTTGGAAAATAATTGCACGGGCAGACGCTTTTATTGCCGTCTTTTGTATGGGTTAGTTCTTGCTCACCTCAAAAGCAGTACCTTTATCCTTTATTATCCACTTATATGAACACCTCATCGTTGATCGACATGAAACGAACCTCACTAATACTCGTTTTATTCCTTTTGGCCAATTTCATCCAAGCTCAGACAGCAGAATTCGACCAGTTGGCTAAAACACCGCCCATGGGCTGGAACAGCTGGAACAAATTCGGCTGCAACGTCAGCGAAAGCCTCATCAAGGAAATGGCAGACGCCATGGTTTCTTCAGGTATGAAAGACGCTGGTTACAACTACATCGTGATCGATGATTGCTGGCAGGTAGGGCGCGATGAAAACGGGAACATCCTAGCCGACAAAGACCGTTTTCCGAATGGCATGAAGGCGTTGGCTGACTATGTCCATTCCAAAGGGCTGAAGTTCGGTTTGTATTCCTGCGCCGGCAGCAAAACCTGTCAGGGTCGTCCGGGCAGCCGTGGATACCAGTTTCAGGATGCGTTGCAATATGCCAGATGGGGTGTCGATTACCTCAAATACGACTGGTGCTATGATGAAGGTCAAAACGCCAAGGCTGCCTATCAGACCATGAGTGATGCGCTGAAAGCCTGCGGACGCCCGATCGTACTGAGCATCTGCGAATGGGGCGAAAGCAAACCCTGGGAATGGGCCAAAGGCATCGGACAGTTATGGCGCATTACGCCCGACATCCGCGATTGCTTCGATTGTAGCTTCAACTGGGGTGGCGTGGGCGTTTTGCAGATACTGGACAAAGCGATGGAAATATCCAGTGCGGCTGGACCTGGTCATTGGAACGACCTTGAAATGCTGGAGATCGGCAACGGGAACCAGACAGAAACCGAATACCGGTCGCACATGGCCATCTGGTGCATGATGGCT
>JAUZOU010000309.1 GCA_030706285.1 Bacteroidota bacterium | reverse complement strand
TCAAGAACATCTTGAACATAGGCGTGCTGCTTATGCTTCTTCAGACAAACGGATGGTTATCCGGCAAGGAGGCCTTCTTCAAACGGGGTGAATTTTTTATGCTGACACTGCTGACGCTGTTCGGCATGTACCTGATGATTTCTTCGGGTACTTTCATTCTGTTCTACATCGGTTTGGAAACAGCTTCTTTGCCAATGGCGTCGATGGTCGCTTTTGACAAATACAAGAACAATTCGGCTGAAGCCGGAGCTAAATACATCTTTATGGCAGTATTTTCTTCTGCCACGTTGTTGTTCGGCCTTTCCTTCCTGTATGGTGCGCTTGGCTCGTTGGATTATACGGATCTGTTTATGCTGATGCACCCGACCCCCTTGTCTGTTATGGCAATGATCCTATTTACTGTCGGCTTGTTTTTCAAGATTTCGCTGGTGCCTTTCCATTTCTGGACGGCCGACGTTTATCAAGGGGCTCCGACCAGTGTCACGGCCTATCTTTCAACCATCTCAAAAGGTGCAGCTGTGTTTGCCCTGTCTGCCATCCTGTACAAGGTGTTTGGTGCCATGCAGTTTGAATGGCATGTCGTTCTTTGGTGGATCGTTGCCATCACCATTACGGTCGGTAACTTGTTCGCTATGCGTCAGACGAACCTGAAACGGTTCCTTGCGTTTTCTTCTATCTCACAGGCCGGTTACATCATTCTGAGTGTGATGACCGGTACGGCGGAAGGAATGGCTGCGACGGTCTATTATATCCTGGTGTATATTTTCTCCAATATGGCTGCTTTCGGTGTGATTTCCGCTGTGGAAAACAAGTCCGGTAAGGTTGATATCGCTGATTATAACGGGCTGTATAAGACGAATCCGAAATTGGCGCTCCTCATGATGATCGCGATGTTCTCGCTTGGTGGTATTCCGCCGACGGCCGGTTTCTTCAGCAAATTCTTTGTTTTTATGGCTGCGGCATCCCGGGGTGAATACATTCTGGTCTTCATCGCCTTGTTAAATACGGTGATTTCCTTGTACTACTATTTGATGGTGGTTAAAGCCATGTTTATCAATCCATCAGAGCAGCCGATTGAGAAATTCTCAAGCGACGGGTATATGAAAATCTCATTGGTGATTTGTCTTGTCGGTTTGATCGCACTTGGATTTACCAGCTGCATTTATCAGCATTTGATGACTGTCAGCTTCGGTTTGTAACTTTCCTAACTCAATATATAGATAAATAGAGGCTGCCTTTTTAGGCAGCCTTTGTTTTTACCAGCAGGTACTCTGGGCATGAGGTCTTCGTTGTGCCTCGGCTGCAGGCAAAGTATTGGAACATAACAGTTAGTTAAATAGGGCCTGCTGTTAAACGATTATCTATTTGACTATTAATATAGCGGTGTTTGAGGAATCGAATGCAAGTAAAAATGGCAACAGCTCAAAAAAACGTGCATCAAAGCAAAACATATGTCAGCACCGAACAATTGACCCTATCAGGGTTTGAAACTTCATTTTTCCATTCGCTTCGATCGGACAACCGTTAGATAGAACTTTCTCACCAGATTCTCTGGGATTCTTTGGTAGGTGTATACAGCTCTGAGATGAACAATGGCCGTACCGGAGCAGGCCTTTACTTTGTAATATGATTAAAAACAAGTAATTTTATCAAAAGCAAAGCGGAAGTGAACTTTGGAACAAGCCTTAATTGAGGAGGTCAAAGTGTTGGTCGACCTCAAGAAGAGGCTTCTGAAGGCCGAAACAGAGCGTGACATCCTAAAAAAACTTTGACTATCATGGGAGCATATCCTGCGGAGTATCAGATACCTTCACCGTATAAATATTTTTAGAAAGGATTTATTATGAGAGTTTTAGCTATAATTTTCAGTATGATAATGACTTTTGATTTTGCTCAAGGTCAACTATCTGCTATTTATACTTTAAAAACGAAGAATAAAAACGTTGATTGCAATATTTATTTTTTTAAGGAGGGTAGATATTATATGGAGCTTACAGAAAGTGCGACTTCTGATATTATTGAGTCTCTTATTTTATCATACGGCAAGTACATAAAAAAGGGCAATCTCATTCTTTTTAAGGATATAGTTCATGATTATGAAGTAGAGATGTTACTCGATGGAAATAAATTAATAGTGAAAAGATCATTTGCTTTTCTAATGGGCAATAAATTCATATATTACTCAGGGAATACAGAGGACGAACTTGGTATATTTAAGAATAGATTAAACTCTAATATTTTACATCAAGAGAGACTGGATTACAAAAAACAAAACAAAAATCTACTGACTTTTAAATATGGAATATATGAAAATAAACAAGGACTTAAATTGGTTGTTTTTCAATCGGGTAAGATCTATCAACTCTTTTATAAGGAGATTCTGATATCAAAGGGGTATTGGAAAAGAAATGGAAATGAATTGGATTTATTTGATACAGCATTAAGACATTATTTTTATGCATTGATTGGAGATAAAATATTAATAAGTAAACTTTTGCCTGGTGATTATCAAAGCTGTTTGTTGAATAAAAAATAACAAAAACTGTAGTAATCCGGCTGTTTGTTACAGCGATGTATTACATCGTTCTATGCCTCAATTATGTTGCAGGTCCTGTTTAGCTAGGTTACAACTTCAGTATTGAGCGTTTCCGGTTATTAATATGATTTACTCTTTCAATACGAACGTAAATCTTGAATACTGTCAGAATAACTTGACCAATCAGAAGGAGCTGCTCACGTATGGTGGGCTACGAACTAAGCCATTGACTTGAACTCCTGGGATGATAGATAGAGTAAGAGGCATGTATCAAATCGGAATAAATGATTGCGGCTTTATTTTCCATAGGGCATTCATACCATATTAAAAATTAATGTTGAAAAAAATATTATTAAAAAATACAAATGGACTTGAAATTCTAAAATTTGAAAATTTCAAGCTAATATTTGATGAGGATTTCAAACGAGTGGTCTTTCAATTATCTGTTGATTTTGAATTATTTAAAGCTAAGACTACCTTAGATGCAGAAGAATTTGATTTTATAAACATGAAAGAATGTCTCCAAAAGATTTATGAAAGAAAATGGAAATCTTTTGTTTTCAATCCTATTGGAGATCAATTTAGCATGCAGTTTGATTTACAAGAGAACGGACAAATAAAAGTGCATGTAAAATTGAGTAACCCAATGTTTACAGGGCACTTTGAATTCGAATATATGACCGATCAGACGTTTATTCCTGAATTAATAAAGGAGATAGAAATAGCTATGAAAGATAATGCATGAGGAATAAAAATTTGGAGAGTTTCATGTGCTTCTCTGTGGCCCTGATGATCTTTCCCTTGATAATTAGGTAGTTTATGTTCGTTGTATGGTCTTGACTCGATAGGCGGCGTTTTTGCGAAAAGCCTGCCAAAAAAACAGCGTTTGTCTTTGGAACTTGAATAAAGCCCGGACAAACGCCGTGATTTGTGTAAAAACGTCCTGTCAAAGGAAAGGAACGATGGATTCGAGGTGGTTAATGCGGGAACCTTTGATCAGGATGGTATAACCTTGCAACGGCATTTCTTTCAGGTAGTCGATGAACGCTTCGACATTACTGAATTGAGGGTAATCACTGTTGGCTTGTTTGAATTCGTCGCCAATCAGGAAAACACGGTCAAAATTGTTTTCGGCAATGTGGAAGGCCAAGCGTTTGTGTTCTTCTTCGCTGACCGAGCCTAACTCTTTCATACCACCGAGAATGACAGCCTTGCGTGGTGCCTCATACTCCTGAAAGTTCTTCAGTGCGGCCGACATACTGGTCGGATTGGCATTGTAGGCATCGATGATCAGCGTGTTTTGTCCGGTTTTCTTTAATTGGGAACGGTTGTTGCTTGGGGTATAAGATTCCAGTGCGTCGCAGATTTGTTCGGGCTGCACGCCGAAATGAAAGCCGACGCAGATGGCAGCCAGGACGTTTTCTAAATTGTAGGATCCGATCAGGTTTGACTGAGCGTCGTAGTGACGGTCTCCATAATCGGTATGCCAGCGCAGCT
>JAUZOU010000308.1 GCA_030706285.1 Bacteroidota bacterium | reverse complement strand
TTCATCTGCATCCGGTCCAGTGGCGAGTAGGGCAGGGAAACGGCGAAAATCTGGTTAGGCCGGACACTCCAGTCCGGCATGCCGTTGACATAATCATGCAGATAGCCGTATCGGTTCATAAAAACCTGAACAAAGGAGGCCTCAACCTGTGTGGCAAGTTTGTCGTAACTCTCTTTATGATAGGTGTCGTCTGTCATAGTTGCCAGCTCTGCACCAAAACGCAGTGCGTTGTACCAAAGTGCATTGAATTCGACCAGATAACCGCTTCGCGGAACGATCGGTTTGTCATAGATGGTCGAATCCATCCAGCTTACCGGTTTGTCCAGACCGTCCGTGTACAACAGCCCGTTATCGTGCAGGAATAGATTGTCGTGTCGTTGGTTCCGGATGAAATCCAGCATTTCAACGACTAATTCTCCGTAGAGCCTGTGGCATTCCTCATTACCTGCAAATAACGCATATTGCTGAATGGCCCAGATGGCCCAGAGCAACACATCCGGTTTATCCATGCCGGTTATGGCACAATCCAGCGGCTGTTTAGCCATGAAATTCCGGATGGCTTTTTCTCCCGTCTGCATGATGGCTTCGAACAGGCCCGGGTCTTTTGCCGATATAGTGCTGCCTGGTAAGGCAATGAACATATCTCTGGCACGGTAGGTAAACCATGGATACCCTGCAATAATGTAACGCTGGCCGTCCTCGTGTTTGTTGTAAAACTGGTAGGCTGCGTTTTTCAGGCAATTGGTAAAGCTGGTTCTCGGGGTTCGCAGGCTGGTTTCGGCCTTGAATACGTGTGACATTCTGTTCGGCGCCAACGGTGACGTGCCGGCAGAGAAAAGAATACTTTGGCCTTTTTTCAACGAAACGTCAAAATAGCCTGGAACCAGCAAATCTTCCTGATAGTCGTAGCCTTGTTCCTGGTCTTTCATGTATTCGATGTTCCGGTACCAGTCCGGCGCGTAAGTGAAGGTGTTTTTAACGGACAATTGCAGGTGAAGTTCCGGATAGCCGGGATACAGGCAGATTTTGATGCCGTTATCGATAGGTTCACAGCTTGTATTTGCCTGAGCGTTTTCCCTGCAGAGTGAATTGGCATTTCTGAAAGCCAGGAATGGCCTGAATCTGAGTGAAGTAGGAGAGTGCGCTTCCAAAAGAGTATACCTGACTAACAGCCTGTTTTCATGAGAAACGAAAATAACATCTCTGGACAGTATCACTCCTCCGACCCGGTAGATCGTGGACGGATTGTAGTCACAGGTATACTCACGAATATATTTATGGCCTTTCGGGCTATAATTATCACCTGGGTATTTATGCAATCCCAGGTTGAATTCAGCGCCACGTTGAATCACCGTTGCATCCAGAGAAGACATGAGCACGTGATTTTCACCGTCCAGTTCAGGCATCGGAATTACAAGCAGCCCATGGTATTTGCGCGTATTGCAGTCAACAATAGTGGAAAAGCTATAAGCCCCTGATTTATTTGTCCTGAGCATTTCTTTTGTCAGAGACTGCTCCAGGTTGATCATGAGGTTTGTATCAAATTTCAGGTAACTCATTGCAGGATGTTTTATTGACGAAAATAAGTAAATTGCCTGTAAGGAACAAAAAAATGCCCCTTATTTTTGGAGCATTTTAGCAATAATAGCTGTATCATTTGTTAATGAGAACATTAATTAAAACCAGCCATGTTCTGGCTGACATGTTCCAGCAATTGTTTAAGGGTTTCGATATTTTTGAACATGGAGAGGTTGCTCAGCAATGGGTCCAGATTGGAGGTAAACAGTTTGACGGAAATAGCCAGTAGAATGATGCCGAAAAATTTCCGCAAGACATAAATGCCGCTTTTACCAAGCAATTTTTCAATCACTTTTGTTGATTTCAGCACAAAATAGACAAAACACATATTCAAGATCAACGCAATGATGATGTTGATGATCTCAAATTCTGCTCTCAGGGAGAGGAGGGTCGTAAAGGCTCCGGCTCCTGCAATGAGCGGAAAAACAAGCGGGACGATGTAAGAAGCCTCTGCAGGACTTTTATCCTTGAATATCTGGATATCAAGTATCATCTCAAGCGCGAGAATGAAAATGATCAGAGAGCCGGCAACGGCAAAAGAAGACAGATCCACTCCGAACAATTTCAGAATGCCTTCTCCGACAAACAGGAAGGCTGTCATCGTGATAAATGAAACCAAGGCTACCCTGAATGGCCTCAGATCGCCTTTCCGTTCTTTCTCTTGAATGATGACAGGAATCGATCCCGTGATGTCTATGATAGCAAAAAGGACGACAAATGCGCTGGCAATTTCTTTGATGTCTAGATGCATATTAAGTAGAATAAAAATTCTTTTTAAGCAAAATTAGCGGTTTATCTCGATTTATGAGTAAATTTGCGCAGTTTTTTCAAAAGCTGTTGCCTGCTTGACACATACCCGTCAGAACGTATGTCTGTTTTTGATTTCTTTTTAAAATTATCCCTTTTCAAAGGAGTTAGTCCTGAGAGTCTTTATTCGTTGATTCCCAGAATAACGCTTGATTTCGAGACATTTCAGGCGGGGACGGTTGTGTTTGACAGACAAACCGAAGCAAAAGGTGTGGTCTATCTGCTGAATGGCCGTATGATCGGCACATGTGATGACTGTACCACGGTATTTACCGGTGGCAACCTGCTCGCTTTTTCCGGCCTGTTCGGATCTGAAAATGCCTGTCTGATGGATATGCAGGCTTTGGAAGAATCACGTATCCTGGTCATAGACACCAAATCGCTTATTTATTTAATACAGAACAATACGATCATTCTGGAAAATTACCTGAATTGGCTGGCTGATTCCGCAGATGCCGGCAGATGCATTGATTTATTGCAGAAACGGTCGAAGAACAACCTATATTGATGATTAGAGGCAGTTTATGCTGCCTGTTTTTCAATGAGAACCCTATGAAACTGACTCACTTTTTTGTTATGACATTATTACTTACCGGTACCAGCATGGTCAATGCTTCTCAAAACCCGTTTTTTGTCAACAGCTATCAGACGCCACATGAAACGTTGCCTTTCGATAAGGTGAAGATGGAACATTTTCTTCCGGCATTTGAGAAAGGCTTTGCTCAGCAAGATAAACAAATCAAATCGATTACATCAAATCAGGAGGCCCCTACCTTTAAGAATACGCTAGAAGCATTGGAATATTCCGGCAATCTGTTGCACGACGTATCGGCTGTCTTTTATACGCTAACAGGTTCGGAAAATACGGATGAACTGATGGCATTGTCCACGAAAGTAGCTGCCATGCAGACAGATCATTCGAACAAACTTTACCTGAACGAAGCCTTGTTCAAGAGGATCAAAGCTGTCTACGATCAGAAAGCCTCATTGAAACTCAACACAGAGCAGGCCAAGTTGCTGGATGAAACGTATAAATCGTTTGTCCTGAACGGAGCAGCGCTGAAAGGCGATGACAGGGCAGCCTACAAGAAACTGACACTGAAGATCAGTCAACTTAATGAAGCGTTTTTTCAGAACTCACTGAAAGCGACCAATCAATATGAAAAGATCATTACGGATGCTTCTTTATTGGAAGGCTTGCCTGAAGATGTGATTGCAGCGGCTAGGTCTAAAGCGGCAGAAAAGAAGAAAGAAGGGTGGTTGTTTGACTTATCGGCACCGGTCTATTCTTCTTTGATGAAATATTTGAAAAACAGGACGTTAAGGGAAGAATTCTACAGAGCCTACCTGACCAGAGCGACATCCGGCGAATGGAACAACAAATCAGTCATTCTTGAACTGGTCAATGCCAGAATGCAATTGGCACAGTTACTTGGTTATCGAACCTATGCCGATTACGCGCTGACAGAACGCATGGCCAAAACGCCACAGGAAGTTTACCAGTTTCTTGACAAACTGGCTGCCGCCTACAAGCCTGTAGCCAAAGAGGAAGAAGCGGCCATTCAGGGATTTGAAACCGGTATGGAGGGAAAATACACGGCTCTTGAGCCATGGGATTGGGCCTATTATTCCGAAAAATACAAACAGGCGCGGTTCAACGTGAGC
>JAUZOU010000307.1 GCA_030706285.1 Bacteroidota bacterium | reverse complement strand
GATGAAGAATTCGAGGGTGGTCAGGTGCAAGGTATAATCGCTGACATCCCAGATCCTGTTCAACAAGGTATCGCTGCACCTGAAACTACCCCTTTCGGCAACCGGTGCAAATTCATACAGCATGCTGATTTGCTTGAAGGTGACGCCTCCATCCGTTTCTATGTACAGATAGCGGTAAGCCTTCGAATCGTTTACCTGCAACTTGGCAACGGGCGCAGTTACCTGAATCCGGTCCGTCGTTTCACAATGCAACGTATCAGCCGCCTCTTCAGCCGATTCCCCGTAATAAATCCGGATCCATCCTTTCCCCTCCACACCTTGGAATAACGGAAAGCCCATCGTTTCCTTGCCGAAATCGACCAGCATGCCTTTACCTTTCGGTTCCATGCTAACGGCAGCCATCGGCGAAACTGGTAGCTTATAGGCGGAGGGCAAGGTAGATGGGGTATCAAAGTTCCAGCTCCCGGCCTGCCTGTAGATAGTCCCTGACTTGCCGGAAGTTCTGCCGGAAGCATCGATCCATTCTTTGTCCTCAAAGGTGGTTTTCCACTGAGGTCCGGTGGCCACGGTCTTACCCTGAACATACAACGCCGGCACCCGGTCGAGGCAAAAAACCTTGATGTTCAGCGAGTGTTTACCGGCCGGCAACAACACGTTATCTGGCATGCCAGGATAAAATTTTCCATCAAGTTTGACATTATAACGTCCTTCTGCACAAATTGTTATAGTTTCTTGTTCAGACAGATTCAACTCCGTTGAAAACTCGACCAGACTATAATGACTGTCCATCTTCCAGAACGGCGGAAAAAAAGTGCCGCGTTCTGTACGGCGGTTGTGCAGGTTGTTTCCCAACCACAGTTCATAATCACCAGGATACCAGATCCAGGTTGCATCGGCCGAAAAAGTCTGAACCGTTGCCTGCAGCAAGACAGCCAACAAGAGCAATTTTCTAAAGATCCATTTCATCTGATCATGATTTTTAGTTAAGGGTAGAGGTAACGGCACATGTCGATAATCATTTGCTTGGGTGCCTGGTACAAAACAGGCTCGTTTCATTCATTGATGCGTTTATAGGTTGATGATATGCCTGCATTTGCCTTAATGGTTTCCGGAACCTGAGGGCCGTTGTTTCCCATTTCCAGAGGTCCATTCTGGTTATACCCGATGTTGGCTTCCGTACACCAGTTATCCCGGACGGACAGATAACCGCTTGCTTCATCAAGATAAATATAATAGCCTGTTTTTTTATCAGAGACGTAGGACGGTCTGCAGATATCACGGATACAATTCCCGGTTATCGTGGTGCCAGGTTGGGAAGATAAGGTATAAATGCCTCCGCAATGATAATTATGTTTTCCGAAATGATACACCAGGTTGGCATGGATCCGGTTGTTGACCATGCAATTGATGGTTCTCGTCCAGCCCCACCCGACACCGATACCCGAATAGGATAAATCATACAGCTCATTGTGCTCGATCGTCACATCACGAACATAGCCGGCCAGAATGCCCGGACAGCCCCAATACTCATTGGCCACATCGTGAATGAGGTTATTGCGTATGGTCAGCTGCCGGCAAAGTTCCCTGGTATCATACGGATTGTACGGTACATGCGTCTCGACACAAGCATCTGAGAACTTCCCGGCGATAAGTGCACTCCCGGCGATGTCGTTGAACTGACAACCTTCGACCGTGTCACAGGAGGAGCCCTGTACAAAATCAAGGCCACCGGCTCCGGTATGCACAAAATAGCAGCCTTCAAAACTGGTATTCCGGACATCCTGCAGCTGAACGGCTGCCGGTTGACGGCCAATCCAGGCCTGATTTTCCAGAGTGGCCTTATCCGGTGTACCCGGCACCTGCAATGGATAGGCATCCAGCAAGTACATGCCTGCCTGAAGGGGAACATAGCCTTGCCTGGATGGACGCAACCATCCACAATGAGCAAACGTCACCCCTTTCCAATGGAGATCGCTGACCGGATGTTCCTTTGATCCCAAGACTGTGACCAACGTTTCAAGAAAAGGGACGACCACTTCTGCTTCCTTCATCTGTTCATTAGCCCTTGGATAATAGTATAACTTACCGGCCGACCGGTCATGATACCATTCACCCGGTTCATCCAACCATTCAATGGCTCCGCTCAGCCGAAAAGGAGAATTACCTTCGGCGGACAAAACGGGTTGTGGCCAAGGTTGTTCAAATTCCAGCCTCGATTCCGGTTGATAGAAACGCAGTGTCAACGTTTTTCCGTGTGATTCTACCGATTGCACCCGCAGCAACGCTATTCCCCACATTTGATGAATAAAAAGCTCTAATTCACAAGGTTTTACAAATTTCTTCACACCTGGATCCGGAATACGAATAGCCTTGTTAGTATAATCCACATCCATTATTCGCAGCATCAAACTATCCGATGAGTTCGAGGCAGCCATCGCTTTATTTCCGTTCACCCAAACTTGCCTGAAGTCGACCGTTTGACCATTCACTGACGGAACATCGGCCACCCAAATTTTCTTTTTCAAGCAGTTTTTCAACCCTTTCACTTTTCCTGAAACCGGTTTCCAATGCTCCACAAGAACGCCACCACTCAATACCGGCGTTTCTCCGGAAACCGCCTCGACGATGGTCGGACTTTCAGGAGTACCGGAATCCTCCGGTCGAACCAACAACGGTTCAGACAGATAATAGATCCCCCCTTTCATGAGGATATGAATGCCACCCTGCACCGATGGATCATTCAACCGCCGGAGCTCTCTGGCCTGGCGGAAGGCTGACAGCAAACTGGCTTTCGGATGATACATTGAACCGTCATTCAGGTCATTTCCCTGAGGAGAGACCCAGATGTCCGCTGCCTGCAGGTTCAGACACCCACAGACCATCAATAATCCGGTAACCAGTATATTTCGTTTCATCGCGTCCAGCATCCGTTAAAATAGACAGACAAACCAATCATGGCCGGTAGCGATCGAAGCAAAATTGATCTTGGCACGAACGAGACTGACCTGCCGGCGCTCCACACACAAACCGTAAAAACTTCCTGAAAATCCGGAAGATCATATTGATCATCGTTTGTCTGTCTCATTGTTTTTCTAGTTTCAATAATTGATACTGTAGACAGGTAAGGCTTTTCAAGTATTTGTAGGCTGGTTCCAGGCCAGCTTTCAGCCGAATGGAATCGGCGACCATCGGGCCATTGTTTTCCCAGTTGTTTCCCGGCCCGTTGGCATTGGCCAGGAACTTCGCAGCAGGACACCAATTGTCGCGCACCGTGATATAAGACGACCCTTCGTCCGTATACAGATAGAACCAATGATTTGAATCGTGCACATAGGCCGGCTTGTAAATGCTGTCGATGACGTTTTCAGATAGGACTGTTCCTGGCTGAACAGACAGCGTATAGATGCCACCCACATCGTACAGGTGTTTCGCATAGTGGTACACATAATTGGCAAAGACCCTGTTGTCCCGCATACAATTGGAAGTCTTGGTCCAGCCCCAGCCCAGACTGATACCGGTATAGGAAACTTCAGAAATTTCGTTGTGCGCGATGTTGATGCCACGCACATAGCCTGCCGCAATACCGGTACAGCCCCAGTCTTCGTTGGTCACATTGGTGATGTAATTGTCCTGGATCGTCAGCTGACAGCAGAGTTCCCGCTCATCGGCCGGATTGTAGGGTAAATGAGTTTCAACGCCCGGATCGGAAAATTGCCCGGCCTGAATGCCGTTACCGGCAATGTCCGTAAACAAGCATCCCCGTATGGTATCTTCTTTTGTACCTTTTCCATAATCAATGCCACAGGAACCAAGATGTTCAAACCGGCAACCGGCGAAGGTGGTCTGGCAAACACCATTCAATTGAACGGCAGCCGGCGGACGTCCTATCCAGGCTTGATTATCGAGGCCTTTGTTCGGATTGCCAGGCGTACCCTTTGGCTTCAACCGGTAAGCATCCAACAAATACATACCGGCCTGAAGCGGTACATGACCCTGAGTGGACGGCCTCATCCAGGATGTAAATGAAAAGGTCAAACCTTCGAACGTCAGATT
>JAUZOU010000306.1 GCA_030706285.1 Bacteroidota bacterium | reverse complement strand
GCTTAATCATAGACCGATTTGTCTCTCAAATTGAAAATTCGTATTTTTGCGCTGTAATCAATCATGTCCGAGCCCCCTGACGCAAAAGGCATACAATCAACCGTTTTATGCAAAAGAAGAAAATCATCCTATTGATATCAGCAGCTCTTGTCATACTCATCATTGGAATCGTTTACCTGTTCATCAGCAACCGGCATAAAGACATCGCCATCAAAGAAATGTCTCAGGAATTCGAGATTCAAAAAGAGTCTCTTACTGATGAATATTCTCAATTGAACTTGCAATACGAGGGCTACGGATTACGCGTCGGCAATGATTCGCTGGCCACTTTGCTGAACACCGAACGCGTCAAGATACAACGGGTACTTGAAGAACTTAAAATGACGAAAGCCACCGATATCAGGCGTATCGCTCATTTGAAGAAAGAGTTGGAAACACTGCGTGGTATCATGAGACAATACGTTGTCCAGATCGACTCACTGAACAGAGAAAATTCACAACTGCGGGCCGAAAACAAGTCCGTGACCCAGCAATACCACCAGCAAAGAGATCAAGTCTTGTCGTTGTCGGAAGAGAAAAAAACGCTGACTGAAAAAGTGACGCTTGCCTCCATCCTTGATGCCAGGAACTTTTCGGTAGAGATGCTGACGGATAAAGGCCGTAAAGCCACTCGTATCAGTAAGATCGCGCAGCTGAAGATCAACTTCTCCATTGCCAAGAATATCTCCGCGCCAAGAGGTGAGAAATTCATTTACCTCCGCATTGTACAACCTGACGAAACGCCGTTGGTTAAAAACAACAACAATGTCTTTCTATTTGAAAACCAATACATCAATTATTCAGCCCGCCGGCCAATCGAATACGAAGGTGAAGAGGTTTCCGTCGTTATCTATTGGGATGTGGAAGAATTCCTCCACCCTGGAACCTATAAAGTTGATGTATTTGCCGATGGCTATAATATTGGCAACACCTCTTTTACACTAAAGAACTAACGCTATATCCTATAAAAGGGTGTTTTCAAAAGCAACTAGCTTAGAGGCACCTTCTTCCTTTTTTGGGGAGCCATTCGTGCAATCAGGATATCGAACTGAAGGGAAGCGACTTAGCTGAGACGACATTGGCAACAGGCCTTTCAGGCCTGCCCGGTCTTTTCCAGATATTTCTTAAACACGAGCAAGGAGATCAAATCTTCTTGCTTTTTGTTTTTAAACGGTTTGATGTATTCATGAGCATGTTCGATTATCTGAAGCGCTTCATCCGTATGGTCGATGTAATAATTCATCCGCTCTTCAAGATCCGAATAATCGTCCTTGATCTGAACATAATGATAGTTCGGTATCAGTGTCCCTTCCATAAACCAGGTTTCATAAACCGGCTTTGGCATGACAGCCAATGAATTTGACGACATAACCCATTTCAGGTTGGTTGCCACATCATGCCCCTCAAGACAAAGAATAAATTTGTATTTCATCTGTTCATCAAATGTCAATCTTGGACGTTGCCACTGAGGATACCGGCAATGTTTCGTTACCCCACCGACGTCACACATTGGATGATTGAAGTACATTTCCATAAAATGTGCTCTATGAATCTGGTTGATTTTCGCACGGCCTATCAGCTTGTTCTTTTTGTCCTGAAAGGCATTCGGATCATGCAAAAACAAGAAATGTCTGATTTTATCAAGTTTCAGAATCACTGAATTGGAGTTATTTCCTTCTATCGGCCGGCTTTTGACAATGGATGGCTGCTCCGGTATGTACGTGACATCGCCAAAACAAAAAAAAGCCGACAGTTTAGAACTGAAATATCGGGTAAACTCAAACGCATCAAAAAAATAAACCTTCATCTTTTTCTTCAACCTGAAATCACTTAATTTGGTTGCTCCTTCAGATAGCGGCCTGGTATCAGTCAGTTTATTGTAATAATTAACCCTGTATTGTATGTAATGTTCGTCGAACTGGCTGATGGTGGTCAATTTTTTAGTCAGTCTGTGTTGAAAATAGTTTTTGGGAAGTAGCTGCCTGGCATAATTGACAGCATAATACTTCATCTTTGAGTTCTTATGCTTAAAAGACATACGTTTAAATGATTCGAGCATTTGGATTATCTGTTAGTTGATAAATAGACTCAAAATGAAAAAAAGAGACTTGTCCTATGCACAAATCTCTTTTTATGTAAACATCGTCATAAACAAATCTATGACAATGAATTTAACGAAACTAAAATCAATTATTCAGCGGCAGGTGCTTCAGGAGCAGGTGCTACAGGTGCTTCAGTTGCGGGTGTTTCAGTTGCAGGCGCTACAGGAGTCTCAGCTACAGTTGCTGTAGTAGTCTCAGCCTTTTTCCTGAGTGAAGAACGACGTGTACGTCCTTTCTTTTCAACTTTAGCCTTAAGCATGTTTTCATCAAAATCTACCAGTTCAATAAAACACATTTGGGCGTTGTCGCCTAAACGGAAACCGGTCTTGATGATACGGGTATAACCACCTGGGCGTTCACCAACTTTCGGAGCAATGGTTTTGAACAATTCAGTGACAGCTTCCTTGTTTTGAAGCACACTGAATACATTCCGCCTGCTGGCTGTCGTATCTTCTTTTGATTTTGTGATCAGTGGTTCAATCACAATTTTGAGCGCCTTTGCTTTCGCCGTTGTTGTAAATATGCGCTTGTGCATAATCAGGGAAGCAGACATATTTGACAACATAGAACTACGGTGAGCAGTCTGACGTCCTAAATGATTGAATTTCTTATTGTGTCTCATCGTCTTATTCTTTATCTAATTTATACTTTGTAATATCCATCCCGAAAGACAGGTTAAGGCTTTCCAGCAAGTCTTCAAGCTCAGTCAATGATTTCTTACCAAAATTGCGGAATTTCAGCAAATCTGTCTTGTTAAAGACCACCAATTCTCCGAGCGTTTCGACATCAGCTGCTTTCAAGCAATTGAGGGCACGTACGGACAGGTCCATATCAACAAGTTTTGACTTCAGCAATTGACGCATATGCAAGATTTCTTCATCAAATTCTTCTCCACCGTCTACCTCTGCTGTATCTAACGTGATCTTTTCATCGGAGAACAGCATAAAGTGGTAGATCAGAATTTTTGCAGCTTCTTTCAGCGCTTCTTTCGGATGAATGGAACCATCGGTTGTAATTTCAATGACTAACTTTTCATAATCAGTTTTCTGTTCAACGCGATAGTTCTCGATGGAATACTTAACATTCTTGATCGGAGTGTAAATCGAATCGATGGGTATGACATTCGTTTCCGTCGAGATACCCTGTTCATCAGCCGGAACATAGCCACGGCCTTTATTGACCGTCAGTTCCATTTGCATGGTTGCAGAAGCATCCATATGGCAAATAACAAGGTCAGGGTTCAAAACTTCAAAGCTGTTAAAAAATTTACCAAGATCGCCGGCTGTCAGTTCAGAAACGCCAGAGAAATTCATCACAGCTTTTTCTGTTTCATATTCATCTACAAGTTGTTTCAGTCGAACTTGCTTGAGATTCAATATGATGTTTGTCACATCTTCAAGTACGCCAGGTACGGAAGAAAACTCATGATCAACGCCTTCTATGCGAAGGGACGTGATGGCGAATCCTTCCAACGACGAAAGAAGAATGCGGCGTAAGGCATTTCCTATGGTAATGCCGAAACCTGGTTCCAACGGACGAAATTCGAATTTACCGAATTTATTGTCGGCCTCCAGCATGATCACCTTTTCGGGTTTTTGAAACGCTAATATTGCCATTGAATCAGGGGTTATTTTGAATACAATTCTACGATCAGTTGCTCTTTGATGTTTTCAGGGATATCAGCTCTTTCCGGTAGATGCAGGAATTTGCCTGATTTCGTGTTTTGATCAAATTCAATCCAGGCATATTTGCTGTGATTGAAGCCATTGAGCGAATTGTTGATAACTTCCATTGATTTTGCCCTCTCGCGAACACTAACAATCTGACCTGGTTTCAGCAGGTAAGAAGGAATGTTGACGAGCTTGCCATCAACAACAATATGTCTGTGGGAAACCAACTGACGGGCTGCACTACGGGTAGGTGCAAAGCCAAGACGAAAAACGACATTGTCAAGACGGGAT
>JAUZOU010000305.1 GCA_030706285.1 Bacteroidota bacterium | reverse complement strand
TGGGAAGATAAGGGAATTGTTCCACGTGGAACAACTTGTTTTTATTAGCCTAACCATCAATTAAAACCAGTGAAAAGCCTATACAACATATCAGAGAAGCTGCAAAGCATATTAGACCGGATACCTGAAGTACCAGGAGTCTATCAATATCTTGACGAAACCGGGATGATCATCTATGTTGGAAAGGCAAAAAATTTAAAGAAAAGGGTACATTCATACTTCACAAAACTTCATGAAGAGTCTCCCAAAACGCGGATTCTGGTTCGAAAAATCCGCGACCTTAAGTACATTGTCGTTGATTCAGAAGAAGATGCTTTATTGCTTGAAAACAATTTGATCAAACAATACAGGCCCAGATACAATGTCTTATTGAAAGACGACAAAACGTACCCCAGCATATGCATTTGCAAAGAGCCATTTCCCAGAGTATTCCAAACAAGGCAAATCCACAAAAACGGCTCTGAATATTTTGGGCCTTATAGTTCAGTTCCGGTTGTAAAAGCCTTAGTCAGTCTGATTCATCAGCTCTATCCGATTCGGACCTGCAAATTGCCGTTATTGGATAATGAAATCAGGCAAGGCAAATACAAAGTCTGTTTGGAATACCATATAAAAAGATGTCTTGGCCCATGCGTAGGCCTTCAAACGCAAGCATCCTATTTGCAAAATATTGAGGATATACGCGAAATACTAAAAGGAAATAGTGCCGAAATCAGCAAACATTTACTGCAGGAGATGCAGCAGCTATCCTCTGAACTTCGTTTTGAAGAAGCACAATTGATCAAAGAAAAATATGTGTTGATTGAACAGTATAGAAGTAAGTCGACGATTGTCAATTCAGGATTGCATGATATAGATGTTTTTTCCTACGACGAATTTAATCAGTCTGCCATTATAAATTACCTGCATTTGATGAATGGTTGTATCGTCCGCGGATTTACCATTGAATACAAAAAGCGCCTTGAAGAAGCGAAAGAGGAACTATTCAGCACGGCTATTTTTGAATTGCGCCAACGGTTTAACAGCCACAGCAAGGAAATCATTGTACCATTTCTGCCAGACATATTGCCAGAACAGGTGACAGCCACCATTCCTCAACGAGGAGATCGAAAAAAAGTATTGGATTTATCTTTGCACAATGTACATCAATACAAGGTCGATTTGCTTAAGCAACAAGAAACGTTAAATCCGGAGCAAAGAACGACAAGGATCCTCACTACCATGAAAAAGGACCTATATCTAAAAGAGTTGCCACTTCACATCGAATGCTTTGATAATTCCAATATTCAAGGAGCTTTTCCTGTTTCTTCCTGTGTTGTATTTAAAAATGCCAAACCTTCAAAAAAAGACTACCGGCATTTCAATATCAAAACAGTCGAAGGACCTAATGATTTTGCGTCGATGGAAGAAGTGCTAACCAGACGCTATAAACGGTTACTTGACGAATCACAGCCTCTACCCCAACTCATCATTGTGGATGGTGGCAAAGGACAATTGTCCTCTGCAGTGGAGGCATTATCTGAGTTGAATATAATGAGCCGTGTTCAGGTAATTGGTATAGCTAAAAATCTGGAGGAGCTCTATTTTCCAAATGATCCTGTACCGTTATATCTGGACAAGAATTCAGAAACACTTCGAATCATTCAGCAATTGCGTGACGAAGCACACCGGTTTGGCATAACTCATCACCGGAATCAAAGAAGCAAAAACCAGATTGCATCAGAATTGGATGAGATAAAAGGAATTGGTGAAAAGACAAAAGTAGCCCTGTTAAAAGAATTCAAGAGCCTTAAGAAAATTCGTGAAGCCGATCAGGACTCACTTGAAAAAGTAATCGGAGCCAGCAAAGCCAAAAAATTAATTGTATTTTTGCAAGAACACCAATAAGCAACCCCAGGGCTAGTTCTGAGGTATTAAATGGAATAGACATTGTTTCCGACCTAAGGGTCGTGGTATTGAACCACTTTATTAATAAACAATTCATGAGAGTAGTGATTCAGCGTGTCAGCAAAGCCTCTGTCAGTATCAACGGGCAAGTTCATGCGTCGATCGGACAGGGATATCTTTTACTGGTAGGTATGGAAGAAAGCGACGCCAAAGAAGACATTGATTGGCTTACCAAAAAAATTGTCCAGTTGCGTATCTTTTCAGATGAAGCAGGATTAATGAATCAATCGATTGTAGACAAGCATGGTAATATACTGGTAATAAGCCAGTTTACTTTATTTGCTCAAGTAAAGAAAGGCAACAGGCCATCATTGATCCGCGCAGCCCGTCACGAAACAGCCATCCCTTTGTATGAATCTTTTTGTTCAGAACTGGAAACACTACTTGGATCAGGCCGGATCAAACAAGGCGTATTTGGAGCCGATATGCAAGTTTCACTGATCAATGACGGGCCTGTCACGATATGGATCGACTCAAAAAACAGAGAATAAGCATGACCATCAAAGAAGCCCAAACAGAAGTCGATGGCTGGATCAAAACCTACGGTGTCCGCTATTTCAACGAACTAACCAATATGGCTGTCTTAACCGAAGAGGTGGGAGAAGTAGCCAGAATCATTGCACGTCGTTATGGAGAGCAATCGTCTAAAATACAAGAAGATACAAAAGATCTTGGCGATGAATTGTCTGACGTGCTCTGGGTCGTTATCTGCCTTGCAAACCAAACAGGCATCGATCTGGAAGAAGCGTTCCGGAAAAATATTCAGAAAAAGACAGTCAGAGATCAGTTAAGACATAAAAACAATCCCAAAATACAACCAAAATGAAATCACAATTTGATGCCATACTGGAACAATACCCCACTTTCAATGAAAAAGAGGTTCAACTGAACATTGCTGAACTGCTTAAGCAAAAATCAGCTGGAAATCAGACAGCAGCAGTCTATAAAACCATCCTGAGCCTGATCGATCTGACCAGCCTCAACACCAACGACACGGAAGAAGGCATTCAGGCATTCACGACCAAAGTAAATGACTTTGAAGAAGCCTATCCAGAATTGGAGAATGTCGCTGCCATCTGTGTCTATCCATCGATGGTGAAGACCGTACGCGAAGTCCTGACCGTTGGAGTCGATATTGCCGCGGTAACCGGAGGATTTCCTCATTCACAGACATTTATGGAAGTCAAGATAGCTGAAACATCCCTTGCCGTGCTTGATGGAGCCAGCGAAATCGATATTGTCTTTCCGGTAGGAAAATTGCTGGAAGAAAAATACGACGACATCGTTGATGAAATTCGGGAAATCAAGTCAGCTTGCCGTGAAGCACGTCTAAAAGTCATTTTGGAATCCGGGTTGCTGAGTATGAAACAACTACGCATCGCCTCCATTCTTGCCATGACTGCAGGTGCCGACTTTATTAAGACTTCCACCGGAAAACTTCAGCCAGCGGCCACACTGGAAGCTGCCTGGTGTATGTGCAAAATGATTGCTGAATACAATCGAATTAATGATCGTAAAGTTGGTTTTAAAGCCGCTGGAGGCATTAGAACCACCGAAGAAGCAGTCAACTATTATTGTGTTGTCGAATCGCTCTTAGGTAAAGAATGGCTGAATAAAGAGCTGTTCCGTTTTGGAGCAAGCAGCTTAGCCAATAATGTCCTAAGTGATATAACCGGAGAAAAGGTCAAGTTTTTTTAAAACACGTTCTTAATTCGATCAGTACTTACGTTTCATGAAGTAATCCAAACAAGCCAACATCGCTTGTTTGTAAGGGCTATCCGGGAAGATATCAAGGGCTTGAACAGCTAATTGTTTAAAGTCATCCATTCGTTTTTCAGCATATTCTACCCCACCCGCCTTCATAACAAACCGATTGATGTTTGATAAATTTTCATGGCTGAAGTCCTTGTTTCTGATCATATTCAAAAACGGTTTGGTTTCAGCCATGTTTGCGTTTTTAAGGGAATAGATCAACGGTAAAGTCATTTTCCCTTCCTTTAAATCATTGCAGGTTGGCTTTCCAATGAGTCCGGAATCAAAATAATCAAAAATATCGTCTTTGATTTGAAAGATCATGCCCACATACTCTCCAAACAGTCTCAACGTTTCGACTGATTTTTCTTCGGCATCAACAGATATCGCTCCAGCCTGAGTACAAAAAGCA
>JAUZOU010000304.1 GCA_030706285.1 Bacteroidota bacterium | reverse complement strand
TAGTAAGAATGTGTGTTTGAGAATAGTTAAGTTTGTAAGATTCAACCTATCATTTCAATGTCAGCGACAAAAACGATTCAATCGGCGTTGATTTCGGTCTATTATAAAGACGGACTCGATGAAATCCTGTTCAAACTTCATGAACAGGGTGTTTCATTTCTGTCAACCGGAGGAACGCAACAATTCATTGAAGGTCTAGGCCTTCCTTGCCAACCTGTTGAAGAGCTTACCGGTTATCCTTCCATTTTGGGAGGCCGTGTAAAGACTCTGCATCCAAAAGTATTTGGTGGCATTCTGGCTCGTAGAGGACTTGCGGGTGATGTCAAGCAATGTCAGGAATATCAGATCCCGGAAATAGACTTGGTTATTGTCGATTTGTACCCGTTTGAAGAGACAGTCGCTTCCGGCGCTTCTTCAGAAGACACCATCGAAAAGATCGATATTGGTGGTATTTCGCTAATCCGGGCTGCAGCCAAGAACTTTCAGGATGTCGTGATTGTTGCTTCGAAAGATCAATACGCACCGTTATTGAATATTCTGAACGAACATGGCGCAGAGACAACGCTTGAAGACCGCAAATGGTTTGCCAAGGAAGCATTCGGCGTTTCTTCCAGATATGATTCAGACATTTTTAATTGGTTTGATCAGGGTGAAGGTTCGGCTTTCCGTTATGCAGGCAACAATGAAAAGAGTTTGCGTTACGGCGAAAATCCACATCAGAGTGGCGCTTTTTTTGGTAAGTTTGATGAGACATTCGAACAATTGCAGGGGAAGGAGATTTCCTACAACAACCTGCTTGATATAGATGCCGCCGTCTCGTTGATCCAGGACTTTGATGAAATCACTTTTGGCATCATCAAACACAACAATGCTTGCGGGCTTGCTTCCCGTCCGACATTGCTCGAAGCCTGGAAAGATGCACTGGCAGGTGATCCGGTTTCTGCCTTCGGAGGCGTATTCGTTACGAATACAGTGGTCGATCAGGTAACAGCCGAAGAAATCAACAAACTCTTTTTCGAAGTGATCATTGCTCCCGATTATGACGTGGAGGCCTTGAAGACATTGTCGCAAAAGAAGAACCGGATCATTCTGATTCAAAAAGAAGCAGTTTGTTCCAAGAAACAATTCCGTTCGGTCTTGAATGGCGTGCTGGTACAGGACAAGGACCTAAAAACAGAAACGAGCGAAGATTTAAATCCGGTCACGACTGTTGAGCCGGATGCTGCCCAAATAGAAGACCTGCTTTTTGCCAATAAGCTGGTCAAACACAGCAAATCAAATGCCATCGTCCTGGCCAAAAACAAACAACTTTGTGCCAGCGGTGTCGGCCAGACCTCAAGGGTTGATGCGTTGAAACAGGCTATTGAAAAAGCGCATGCGTTCAACCTTGACTTGAATGGTGCTGTGATGGCTTCTGATGCCTTCTTCCCTTTCCCTGATTGCGTGGAAATTGCGGACAAAGCCGGAATTAAAGCCGTGGTTCATCCGGGCGGATCCATCAATGACCAAAAATCCATCGACTATTGCAACGGGCATGGGTTGGCAATGGTAACAACAGGTTTTAGACATTTTAAACATTAACACCTATATGAGCATCTTCTCATTTACTCAAGAGATCGCCATGGATCTGGGTACGGCGAATACGATTATTACCCAGAATGATAAAATTATTGTGGACGAGCCAAGTATCGTGGCTCTTGACCGGCGGACAGACAGATTGATTGCTGTAGGAGAAAAAGCCCGTCAAATGCATGGTAAAACTCCTGAAAACATCAAGACGGTACGGCCGTTACGCGATGGCGTGATTGCGGATTTCTATGCCGCCGAGCAGATGATGCGTGGGCTGATTAAGATGGCCACTTCACAAAAGCGGTTGTTTTCTCCGAATCTCCGGATGGTGATTAGTGTTCCTTCCGGCTCGACCGAAGTAGAATTGCGTGCTGTTCGTGATTCTGCTGAACATGCCGGTGGCCGTGACGTGTATATGCTGTATGAACCGATGGCGGCTGCGCTTGGCATCGGGATTGATGTTGAAGCACCAGAAGGTAACATGATCGTTGACATAGGTGGCGGTACCACCGAAATTGCCGTAATCTCTCTGGGCGGAATCGTAGCTAATAAATCCATTCGTATTGCCGGTGACGATTTTACGGCTGATATTCAGGAATATATGCGCCGTCAGCACAATCTGAGAGTGGGTGAACGCACAGCCGAGCTGATCAAAATCAATGTCGGATCTGCCTTGACCGAACTCGAAAATGCACCGGAAGATTACGTCGTTCATGGTCCTAACCAGATGACAGCCTTGCCGATGGAAGTACCTGTTTCTTATCAGGAAATAGCCCATTGCCTTGAAAAATCCATCTCAAAAGTTGAAATGGCCGTATTGAGTGCGCTGGAGCAAACGCCGCCTGAGTTGTATTCCGATATTGTCCGCAGAGGCGTTTATTTAGCCGGAGGTGGTGCGTTGCTGAGAGGGTTGGCAAAACGTCTCAGTGATAAGATCAATATCAAGTTTAATGTGGCTGAAGATCCATTGCATGCTGTAGCTGTCGGCACAGGCATTGCCCTTAAGAATGTTGATAAGTTTAATTTCCTGATTCGATAGAACTTATTCGGATTGTCCGGTTGTAACCGGACAATCCTGTTTTGTCAAGTACAACAGTTAACCTTCTGGTCATGCAGAATTTTATACGGTTTTTTCAAAAATTCGGATCGTTTCTGCTTTTTTCCTTGTTGGAAGGATTTGCACTGTTTTTACTGTTCACGTCAAACAATTATCAGCAAAGTGTGCTGTTCAGCTCTGCCAATCAATTAAGTGGCAAACTTTACACGGTTCAGGAATCGTTGACAGGCTTTTTCCACCTGAAAAGCAATAATGAAGCCTTGCTTAAGGAAAACAACGAACTGTACCGGCAAGTCCTTATGCTGAAGACGAAATTGTCCGGTTATACTGACACGACCGGAATTGCCTTGATGCGTAAAAGGGAAGCCGGTGAATTTGAATTGATTCCGGCACGTGTTCTTCACAACAGCGTGACGCATCTGCATAATTACATTACGTTAAATGTCGGGCGTGCGGACGGTGTTGAACCGGAAATGGGTGTTGCCAATGCTGACGGCATTATTGGTGTTGTCAGTGTTGTCTCCGATCATTTTTCCGTGGTAATTCCTGTGCTGAATCCGCCGAATCGCTTTAGTTGTAAATTGAAACGCAACAATACAGTCGGATCGCTGATTTGGGATGGCGAAGACAGACGGTTTGCCATGCTGGAGGAAATTCCTCCTTATGTATCCATCTCCAGAGGTGACACCGTGGTTACGAGTGGCTTTTCTGCCATTTTCCCGGAGGGAATTATGGTAGGGACGGTTGATCAATATGATGTGGCGCCGGATGCCAATTTCCTGCAACTGAAAATACGGCTGGCAGTGCATTTCGATGCGTTGTCAAATGTCCGTGTCATCAAGTATAATCGCAGGAAAGAACTGGTTCAACTGAAAAAGGAGGCAGATCTATGAAACAATTCATCCGCCATTTGCTATGGTTTGTGTGCCTGCTGCTGATCCAAGTGCTGCTGCTTGATAATATGCATTTTCTGGGTGTCTTCATTCCTCTTATCTATATCTATGGGCTGTTGAGGCTGCCATCCGAACAATCAACCGCCTCTGTCATCTTTATTGGTTTTCTGGTTGGCCTGGCCATGGATATGTTGACCAACACCCCAGGGTTGCATGCTTCTGCCACAACACTCATGGCTTTCCTGCGCTATCCAGTGCTGCGTTTGTTCGTGCTGAAGGAAGACATGAGCAGCAGAGATGTCAGCGTGGGTTGGTTAGGAAAAAGTGCTTACTGGAAGTATTGCCTGGTACTGGTGTTGATTCACCATACGATGGTATTTCTCTTGGAAGCACTGTCGTTCTTCAATATCGGTGAGCTACTGCTCAAGATAGCCGTGTGCAGCTTATTGACGATCATCTTTATTTTTGCCATGGAGTTAATCAATAGAGGCGAGCATGCAAGGAACGCTTGAAAACTTACGCAGAAAGAACATCCTGGTCTTCATCATCATTGGGGTATTTATCATCTTCATGCTGAGACTCATATCGCTTCAGCTGTTCAGT
>JAUZOU010000303.1 GCA_030706285.1 Bacteroidota bacterium | reverse complement strand
TTGCCGCTATTTATCAGGTCAACAAACGTAAAGAAAAGGAGGAAAAATCATGAATCAATCTGATCTGATTCAATTGGGTGTTTATTTGGTGTTATTGATCGGGTTGACGCCACTGTTGGGTGGCTATATGGCCAAGGTCTATACGGGTGAACCGTTCCATGGGAAGAAGCTGGGCCAGTGGCTTGAACATGGGATTTATCGCCTGTGCGGCATCAATTCCAAGGTGGAAATGAACTGGAAGGAATATGCCTTTGCCGTGATGTTGTTTAATCTGGCAGGCCTTCTTTTTTTATTTCTGATACAGATTTATCAAATGAGTCTGCCGTTCAATCCAAAAGGCATCACGAATGTCAATTGGGCGCTGGCGTTCAATACGGCTGTCAGCTTCATGACCAATACGAACTGGCAGAGTTATGCCGGTGAGACGACACTGAGCCCAGCTGTTCAGATGATTGGTTTAACGGTACAGAATTTTCTGAGTGCCGGTACCGGCATGGCTGTCCTGTTGGTACTGATTCGTGGCATTAGTCGTAAAGAGACCAATGAACTCGGCAATTTCTGGGCGGACATGACCCGTTCGGTGGTGTATATCTTGTTGCCTTTAAGTTTCGTGCTGGCTGTGGTGTTGGTGTCTCAGGGCGTTATCCAGACGTTAAGGCCAAATCTGGAAATCGTGACATTGACGGGCGCGAAACAAATCATTCCGGCCGGAGCGGTAGCGTCTCAGGAAGCCATCAAGCAACTGGGAACGAACGGAGGAGGATTCTTTGGTGTGAACAGTGCGCATCCGTTTGAAAATCCAACCCCGTTTTCCAATTTCCTGGAAATGCTGGCCATTTTGCTGATCCCGGCTTCACTAACCTATACCTTCGGTAAAATGACTGGCAATCTTCGTCAGGGATGGATATTGTTTTCCGCCATGTTTTTGATGTTCATAGCGGGTTTGGCTCTCATGCTGTACAGTGACTATTCATCGGCTTCGGCACTTGGAACGAGTGCCTTGATGGAAGGAAAGGAGGTCCGGTTTGGAATGACCAACAGCGTCCTTTGGGCGAATGCCACCACCTGTGCCTCGAACGGCTCGGTCAACTCGATGCTGAGTAGCTTTAGCCCGCTTGCCGGGATGGTGGCCATGCTGAATATGATGTTGGGCGAAGTTATTTTCGGTGGTGCCGGAAGCGGTTTATACGGCATGCTCATTTTTGTGATACTGACCGTGTTTATTGCCGGTCTGATGGTGGGAAGGACACCTGAATTCATGGGCAAGAAAATCGAAGCATTCGATGTGGAGATGGCCATTCTGGCCGTTCTGGCCTGCAACTTTGTCATTCTTGTCTTCACCGCCATATCCGTGATGAATCCGGTGGCTTTGAGCAGTCTCAGCAGTAGCGGACCTCATGGATTCAGCGAGATCCTGTATGCCTTTACATCAGCCGGAGCAAACAACGGGAGTGCGTTTGCCGGTTTGAATGCCAATACAACGTATTACAATGTGATGCTTGGCATCGGCATGCTCATCGGACGTTTCGGGGTTATTTTGCCTGTTCTGGCCATTGCCGGCAATATGGCCGGTAAAAAGCGAGTGCCGCAGTCTTCCGGGACCTTAAGGACCGATACCAGTCTCTTTGTGCTGCTGTTGATTGCCGTCATCCTTATTATCGGAGCCTTGACTTTCTTCCCGGCTTTGTCTTTAGGACCTGTCATTGAACACTTGTTAATGTTGGCCGGCAGAACCTGTTAATTCCCTGCAAAAATGAAAACGAATAAGAATAATAGTTTGTTGCAAAAGTCTTTGCTCTCAAACGCAGTAAAAGAAGCTGTTAAAAAACTAAATCCGGCAGTCCAGCTGAAAAACCCGGTTATGTTTATCGTGTTTATCGGTGCTATTTATGTGACCGGCGTGTTTGTCAGTCAGCTTTGGCAAGGTGATTTTTCCGGATTTACGTTACAAATTTCGCTGTGGCTTTGGTTTACCGTGCTCTTTGCCAATTTTGCCGAATCATTGGCTGAAGGCCGTGGCAAAGCACAGGCGGAATCGTTGAAGAAACTGAAAACAAAAACGGTGGCCCGGAAACTGACGGATGGAAAGGAAAGCTCTATTCCTTCCGTCGAATTGCATACCGGCGATTGTGTCGTGTGTGAGGCTGGCGACATGATACCGCTTGACGGCGAAGTGATTGAAGGTATTGCTACTGTTGATGAATCGGCCATCACCGGGGAATCGGCGCCTGTCATCCGGGAGAGTGGGGGCGACAGGAGTGCGGTGACTGGTGGAACGAACGTGTTGAGTGATCGAATCGTCGTTAAAATCACCTCTGAACCGGGTAAGTCTTTTCTGGATAGGATGATTTCACTGGTCGAAGGAGCTAAACGCAAGAAAACGCCCAATGAAATAGCCTTGACCATTTTGCTGATCGGATTGACTGTTATTTTTATACTGGCTGTGGCCACCTTATATCCCTTTTCGGCTTTTGCCGAACGGATATCCGGCAGTCAGATCGACACGTCGATGACAGTGTTGATAGCCTTACTGGTTTGTCTCATTCCCACGACCATCGGAGGCTTGCTGAGTGCCATCGGAATTAGTGGAATGGACCGGTTGGTCGGCAAGAACGTCATTGCCAAAAGTGGGAAAGCGGTGGAGGCAGCTGGTGATATTGATGTGTTGTTGTTGGATAAGACAGGCACAATAACGTTGGGAAACCGGATGGCCAGTGACTTTATTCCGGCCAATGGCGTACAGCAGCAATATTTGGCTGAGGTTTCCCAGTTGGCCTCTCTTTCGGATGATACACCCGAAGGCCGTTCCATTGTCATTCTGGCTAAAGAAAAATTCAACATCCGTGGCAGGGACGTTTCCAGGTTCGAACTCGTGAACATCCCCTTTACAGCTCAGACAAAAATGAGTGGCATTGATATTTATCAGAATAAAGTACTGGACAGATCCATACGGAAGGGAGCCGCCGGGGCAATCAGAGACTATGCTCAATCGTTGGGCAATGCCCTGCCGGTTGAACTGGAGAAAGCCGTCAGGGATACATCGGCCCAGGGAGCGACACCACTGGTTGTCGCAGAAAACGGCCACATTATCGGGGTGATTGTGCTGAAGGATATTGTAAAAGGCGGCATTCGTGAACGGTTTGAGCAACTGCGCAAAATGGGCATCAAGACGGTTATGATTACCGGTGATAATACGTTGACCGCGGCGGCCATTGCGGCCGAAGCCGGCGTGGATGATTTTATGGCCGAAGCCAGACCTGAGGATAAGCTCAGACGAATCCGGCAGGAACAGTCGGAAGGAAAATTGGTGGCGATGATTGGTGACGGAACGAACGATGCACCGGCATTGGCCCAGGCTGATGTAGGTGTTGCCATGAATACAGGCACTCAGGCAGCCAGGGAAGCCGGAAATATGGTCGATCTTGATAGCAATCCGACCAAACTGATCGAGGTTGTCGAAACAGGCAAACAGCTTCTAATGACGAGAGGCGCCCTGACAACGTTCAGCATTGCTAATGATATCGCGAAATATTTTGCTGTCATTCCGGCCATTTTTGCCGGGCTGTATGCGACGCGGTTACAGTCGGGGCCCTTGCTCAAACTGAACATCATGCACTTGCAAAGTCCTGAAAGTGCCATATTAAGTTCCATTATTTTCAATGCACTCATCATCGTGGCGCTGATACCATTGGCTTTGAAAGGCGTCAAATACCGTCCACTTGGGGCTTCGGCGGTTCTGTCGAGAAATCTGGTGCTGTATGGATTAGGTGGTGTGCTGGTGCCATTTCTTGGCATCAAGCTGATCGATTTACTGGTTAATTTTCTGCATTTAATCTGACAAAGACATGAGAACTCAATTAATGATCGCATTGAAGGTCTTTATTGTAATGACCATTTTAACAGGCGTTTTGTATCCTTTGTGCCTTACAGGAATTGCTCAAGGTTGTTTTCCCGCAAAGGCAACCGGTAGTTTACTGAAGAAAAACGGACAGTTGGTTGGTTCCGCTTTGATAGGCCAGACGTTTGACAGCGATCGCTATTTTTGGTCAAGACCATCGGCTGTCAACTATCGGACGATGCCTTCCGGCGCCTCCAACCTGGCGTTAACAAGCCTGAAATTCA
>JAUZOU010000302.1 GCA_030706285.1 Bacteroidota bacterium | reverse complement strand
TAAAGGAACGATGAACCTGACGCTGCCTTTGCATTCGACACTCGAACTGAATTATGCTAAATATACTCCAGGTCAGAAAGCGATCATTTATAACTATTTGGAAGAGCGATCCGGCAGTTTGTCTATTCCGTACCGGTTCAGATTATTGTCCGGTTATACCAAGGCTGTTTTCCGGCAAAATATTTATTCGAATTTCAGTTATAACTCCGGAGAGGCAATGATATCGGCCAATTACCGGAATTGTAGTATGAGCTACAGCAACTTTTTGAACTGGACCGCAACCGGAAGCTCGAATATCTATGGAAATCTTGCTTTAGGTTTTAAGCTTGGAAAGGACCTGACAGTCAGGCCATCGGCCCAATACAACTATACCGCGAAGTCACTTATTTCCTTAAGAGCGGAATTGGAAACCCGTTTGTTTAAAGATGCCCAGTTGGCATTACGCTATGAAAATAACGTCATGTCGAGGTTCAACAATGTCAATTTGTCTTTCCGGTATGATTTGCCGTATGTTTCGACTTATCTGGCAGCCGGTTGGGGTAATAAACAGTTCCAGCTATCGGAATCGGCAAGGGGCGGCTTTGCGTTCGGAAGCGGCAATAAGTATGTCATTGCAGACAAGCGAGGTTTTGTCGGACGTTGTGGCGTTTCAATTGCATCCTATGTTGATACCAATTTCAATGGTGTTCGGGACGAAGGTGAACCGTCTACCGAACAAATAAAGGTCCGTTGCAGTGGAGGCCAGGTAATTGATCGGGACAAAGACTCGATTATCCGCATTGTTGGGTTGGAGCCGTTTGTCGATTATACGATCATATTTGATGAATCGGGATTTCAGAGTCTGGCTTGGAGACTGCCTTTCAAGACAGTCAAAATAACGGCCGACCCAAACCAGTTTAAACAGATTTTAGTAGCGGTGCAACCGATGGGAGAAATCTCTGGTATGATAGTGGATAAGGCCGGTAATGGTATTGGCCGTGTCATTGTCAATTTTATCAATGAGAAGGGTGAAAAGGTAGGCCGGGTATTGTCTGAATCTGACGGCTATTTCACCATGATTGGTTTCCGTCCGGGAAACTACCAGGTTGGCATCGATACCACTCAGCTAAGAATTTTGAAGATGACATCGCAACCTGTGAATGTCACGGTAAAACCCAATATACAGGGCGATGTGGTCGATTGCGGGTCGATCATTATGGCCAAACTGCCCGGAACGGATACTTTGTCTGTGACAAAAACGGAAATGCCGAAGGTCGAGCGGCCGGCTTTTGATAACTTATTAAGTTTTGTCATCTTATTTGATCATGATAAAACGCTCATCCGGGCAGAATACATTGGCACGTTGGAAAACCTGGCGGATATGCTGAAAGGGGATACTTCGTTGATCCTTCAGATACAAGGACATACGGACAATGTTGGTGGGCTTAAGTATAATCAGATGCTCAGTGAACGAAGGGCTGCTGCCGTTAAACGGTACCTGATAGTTAGTGGCGTGTCTTCGAAACAACTCCAGGCAGTGGGATTTGGTGAAACCAGGCCGGTCAATAACAATGCAACGGAAGCAGAAAAAATGCTTAATCGTCGTGTTACGTTTGACCATGGTATCCACGATCAATCTGGGACACAATCTGAAGCAAAGCCTTGCCCACTTCAACTGGAACGCAAGCCGGATGAAAATGTGGATAAGGTAACAGGTCTGCCACCTGAACAGCAACTCCGCATCAGCAGTCTGACAAAGCCTGAAATGGTTGTTACCAGAAAGGCGACGAAGGATATGGTGTTCCTGGAATTCAGCGATAAAACATTCGTGATCCAATTTGGCGCATTCAAGACCTTCAACAAAGCAGGCAGGCTTTGCCAGGTTGTAAAGCGCGTGATACCCGACCAAGTTGAAGTACGGTATGAAGCGGGCTTGTATAAGGTACAGACGTTTCATATA
The DNA here is from genome assembly GCA_030706285.1 of Bacteroidota bacterium. Taxonomy (GTDB): domain Bacteria; phylum Bacteroidota; class Bacteroidia; order Bacteroidales; family UBA1402; genus UBA8389. The sequence continues at coordinate 2,188 of JAUZOU010000302.1, read as the reverse complement.
GAAGGCACGGAGGAAACGGTGCGGGTTGCCAAGAAAGTGCGTATGGCTGATATATTACAATTTAATTAAACAAGGATTGATTAAAAACAGACTGAATCTGAATAGACTCAATAATAATATGATTTGCAAGGATACATATTTATGTTTGGAAAAATCGGCGAATTGCTGGCGGATGGATGGAGCTACATTCAACCGCTTCATGGAACATGTATCCGGTTACTTCAAAATAAGTGACGGCGATCAGGCAATCGACTTCGAGGATGTGCGGTATGTGGAAATTGCAGAAGATGATTTATACGTGGTGAGTGCCATTTTTGGTGCCTATTCGCCGAATTCGCATAAAATGATACTGGCACCGGTCAATCCTGGCTCTTTTATTTTCCCCTGGTTGAATTATTTTACCCTGAATATTTGCGAGGAATCTAAAAATACCCGGAAAGAGCGGCACCGGGTACTACTGCTTGAGGCCGTTTGAGTAAGCCGCTTTAAACCATCTATGTAAAGACATTATACCCGACTATCCGGTGACCGTTAGATTATGCAGTTTGAAGCCATCCGGCAGCGAAGACGAAAAAAAACGGAAAATTCAGTCCGGATATTGATACACATCAATCAGAATGGTACCTTTGCAGGTTAGCCAGGGAAAAAGATATAGGTATTCCTGGCATTAAAAAAAGCCTGTGAAGTTAGCTGATTTAGAGACCGGAGAAAAAGCCGTCATTGTAAAGGTGTCCGGTCACGGAGGATTCCGAAAGCGGATTATTGAAATGGGGTTTGTTAGAGGTAAGGTAGTTGAATGCCTTCAGAACGCCCCTTTGCTGGATCCGGTTAAATACCGTATCATGTCCTATGAAGTCTCGTTGCGAAGAAGCGAGGCGGCCAATATAGAGGTTATCGGAACAGGAGAGCTGTTTCAGTCCTCTGAAACCGATACGTTTAATGGCACAATTGAAGAAGATATTCTACGGCGTGTCGCGTTGAACCAACGCAAACGTATCAATGTCGCCCTGGTGGGCAATCCCAATTGCGGAAAAACATCCCTTTTTAACAAAGCATCCGGCGGTCATGAACATGAAGGCAACTACAGCGGGGTAACCGTTGATGCCAAAGAAGGCCAGTTTGAGTTTGACGGTTATACCATCAACCTTGTTGATCTGCCCGGAACGTACTCCCTTTCCGCTTATAGTCCCGAAGAACTGTATGTACGTCATCATCTGGTCAATGAACAGCCGGATGTGGTCATTAATGTGGTCGATGGATCCAATTTGGAACGGAATCTGTTCCTGACGACCCAGCTTATCGATATGAATGTCCGTATGGTGGTCGCGCTTAATATGTATGATGAACTGGAGAAAAGCGGAGATGCCCTGGACTACAGACAATTGGGGAAATTGTTAGGTGCACCTATTATTCCGACGGTTGGTCGAAAAGGCTGGGGACTGGACAAGCTGTTTCATGTCGTGACGAAAGTGTATGAAGGAACGGACTTTTTCAGCAAAGATGGTCGATTGAAGAAAAATACGCTGGATGAATTGCACGAATATTATCACGCCAGCGAGGTTGAACACGGTTTTATCGAAGAGTTGGGAGAACAAAATCTTCGGGGCGGTGAAATGACCAGGCACATTCATATCAATCATGGACAAGTGCTGGAAAAAGCTATTGCCGGAATCCGGCAGTCGATTCTGGTGAATGAGCAGATCCGGGCGGTCTATTCTACTCGATTTTTGGCTATTAAGATGCTGGAGCATGATAAGGAAGCTGAAGCCGTTCTTTCAAAGATGCCCAATGCTGTAGATATTTTTTCCATACGGGATAAAGCGGATGATATGGTCAGGAAAGAATTGAAAGAAGATCCTGAAGCTGCCATCGCCAACGCCAAATATGGATTCATTTCAGGTGCATTGGCTGAGACCTTTACGAAAAGGAAAATAGAGAAGAAGACGAAAACAACCACCATCGATTCGGTTGTGTTGAATAAATATCTCGGCTATCCGATCTTTTTGTTGTTCATGTTTATCATGTTTGAGTGCACGTTCGTGCTCGGAGAATACCCCAAGCATTGGATTGAATCCGGTGTCAATTTCTTGTCCGAATTGGTGCGTGCAGGTATGACAGAAGGGCCGTTGAAGGATTTATTGTTGGAAGGGATCATCAGTGGAGTGGGAGGCGTGATTGTCTTTTTGCC
>JAUZOU010000301.1 GCA_030706285.1 Bacteroidota bacterium | reverse complement strand
GGCATAAGAGGTTGATGCAATGGAAATTTCGGTCGGATTGACTTTGTCCGGATTCAGGCGGATACTGACCGGCACAGATTCGGCCAGCGCGGCAAAAAAAGCCTCAGCGTCCTCACCTAATAAATCCACCATTTGTCTGATAAAAACTTCGGATAACGACATCAGGTCTGTTCTATATTTACGACGCAAATATAGTAAAATCAGGCTAACCCGCTATCATTCAGTATCAGGATCATCCGGGTTTATAACAATTAAATGCATGAACCATAGATAAAACGCCTGACTCTGATTCAATTACAAGGGACTGGAAATCGACCGCTTAGAGATTGAAACCATTTGGAAGGTGTTGATATTAAATTGTACCTTTGTGACGTCGGCTTTTTAATTAAAACGGTTATGTCGAGTACACTCTATCTATTTCCAGTCACGCTTTCAGAAACACCTATTGATCAGGTACTCCCAGTGTACAACAGGCAAAAGTTGCTCCCCATCAGGCATTTTATCGTAGAAGAGGTACGGACAGCTCGGCGTTTTCTGAAAAAAGCAGACCCAGCTTTCGACATTGACGCTTGTACCTTTTATCCGTTAAATAAGCACACGACACCTGAAGACATCTCCCGTTACCTGGATGCCATGAAGGACGGACAGGATATCGGTTTGCTGTCGGAAGCCGGATGTCCGGCTATCGCAGATCCTGGAGCCAACATTGTTGCTATGGCTCAAAAAAAAGGATTGAAGGTGGTTCCTTTGGTAGGGCCTTCCTCTATCCTGCTGGCATTGATGGCCTCAGGATTCAATGGACAACGATTCGCTTTCGAAGGTTATTTGCCTGTTGAAAAAGAAGAACGCATCAAGACCCTGAAACGGTTGGAACAACGTGCCTGGACAGAAGATATGACTCAGGTCTTCATTGAAACGCCCTACCGAAACAACAAGCTGCTCGAAGACATGCTGAGTACGCTCAGGCCACAAACCCGGATATGCATTGCCTTTGATTTGACCGGAGCAGAAGAAACTGTCCGGACCTTATCCGTAGCTGAGTGGAAAAAAGGCCTGCCAGAACTCACAAAAAAGCCTTGTATCTTTTTACTGTACAAGGCTTAAAAAAATCCTGACAAGTTGATTCGTTCAATTTCAGGAAAGCAGCGTTTTGAAAAAGGCGATTTCGCCATCAAGAATATGGCTGAAGAAGCCCAAACCCTGGTTTTCAAAAATTTGTCTGGCTGTCCATAGTTTTCCGCCCTCATGCTTGATCAACTTCAATTGCTTTCGATCGGATACTTCAATGATATACAACAAGACAAGCCATTTTCCCTCCTGATTTTCATACTGGTATTTCAACAAGAAACGAGGCTTAGGGCTGTCCGGGAAATAGGCATCACGGACTTTCAGCATCGTATCGTCAATATTGTCGCCATACTGCATCAGCACTTCAATAGGAAGATCCGTCGTTTCAGGCTCAAACAGGGCATCTTCACTTCTGGGTTGCAAGTACAGCATCTTATTATACCGAACCAGCATTCGAATAAGTGGATGCTGAAAATTTCCCGGCGTCTCCTCTGATACACTTTGAGCAACTCTTCCCATGACATGACCGGCATCATCAACCACCGGCAACCAAATTTCATACTTCTCAGACTTTCTAACCAGATACCGGCGAAAAGCTCTTCGTAAACAAACAGCCACGACAATGGCAGTACAAACAGCAGCCAGAACCATCAACAACGTTACCGAAAGTGATGTAATCAATGAAATAATGTAAAAAATCTCAGATCCCATGTAAAACGCTGTTCAATCTATTTTATCGGTAGAACAAAAAACCGGATAAATTGTTCGAAGCTGTCGTTAAAGATGATTTTCTGCCCGGTAAGAAGACCGGACCAAGGGCCCACTTTCCACCACCTTAAACCCTTTTTGCAAACCGATAGTCTGATATCGGAGAAAATCATCCGGGTGAATATACGCTCTGACAGGCAAGTGCTTTCTTGTCGGTTGGAGATATTGACCTAACGTCAGAATGCTGCAGCCGATGTGCAATAAGTCATCCATTGTTTCAAACAGCTCCTCTTCAGTTTCTCCAAGACCAAGCATCAGTCCGGATTTTGCCCGGACGCCACCTTTGGAAATCTGAGCCAATACCTTCAGGCTGCAATCATAGCTTGCGGCAGACCGTACAGCTGGTGTCAATCTGCGAACCGTTTCCATATTATGAGAGATAACTTCCGGTTGTTCGTCAATGAGTCGCTGTACCAGTTCCGGCTTACCCTGAAAATCAGGAATCAACACTTCCACCGTCGTCTCCGGATTGACGTTCCGTAACGCTCTGATCACCCGCACCCAATGACCGGCTCCAAGATCCGGCAAATCATCCCTGTCCACAGAGGTCAGTACAACATGTTTCAGTTTCATCAATCTGACTGACGCTGCTAATTGTTCAGGTTCCAGGGCATCCGGAGGCAAGGGACGGCCGGTTTTGGTATTGCAGAACCGGCAGGAACGCGTGCAAATATCTCCCAGGATCATAAACGTAGCCGTACCTCTACTCCAGCATTCGGCCTGATTCGGGCAACGTCCGCTGGTGCAGATGGTGTTCAGATGATAATGCCCGATAATCCGTCTTGTTTCAGCAAAACGATCATTGTCACCTAACCGGATTTTCAGCCAATCCGGCTTATGTACATGTTCTTCCATAGATTGGTATCAGAGATTTTTCAGGAAAAATTCAACCTTCGTATTGTACAAATGCCTGCGGTATGTTTCTCCAAGTATGCTGTGATTGCTGATCGGATAGAACTGTGAATCAAACCGGATGCCGGCACGAATCAAAGCTTCGTCAAAGTCCAGACTCTGGTTGGCTCTGACATTGTCATCAGCCAGTCCATGCACCAGCAACAACCTGCCTTTCAATTGAGAAGCCCTGAGCAACGGAGAACCGGCATCATAGCCTTCTTTGTTTTCAGCAGGCGTTTTCATATAACGTTCGGTATACATGGCATCATAATAGCGATAATCGGTCACCGGCGCCACCGCAACGCCGGCTTTGAACGGGCTGTCCGGATTTGTCATGGACATCAGGGTAATGAATCCACCGAAGCTCCAGCCCCAGATACCCATACGGCTGCCATCTATGTAGGCTTGTTTTTTCAGGTAATTGGCTACGGCTATCTGGTCCTGAGATTCCAACTGCCCGAGTTTGCCATAAGTCAGTCTGCGAAAATCAGCCCCTCTGCCGCCTGTTCCACGGCCATCCACGCTGACAACAACAAATCCTTTTTCAGCCAGGTAATATTCCCAGTCAAAATTGAACCTGTCCAGCACTTCCTGAGCATCAGGTCCGCTGTACTGTAGTTGAATAACTGGATATTTTTTCGAAGCATCGAAGTTGGCCGGTTTAAGCATCCAGCCATTCAATATTTGTCCATCCGTTGCCGGTACCGTAAAGAAGGTCTTGTCAGCGTAACTGATTTCAGATAATCTGGTTTTTAGTGCCTTATTATCCGAAATGGTTCTAAGCGCCTGACCTGATACATTACATAACGTCGTGATTTTAGGCGTCTTGATGGTTGAGGCTGTTTGTACGAATAAAGTGTAGTTTCTGTTGAAAACCCCGTCGCAAACGCCATCGACCGTACTGATCCTACGCGTCTTTCCGTTCAGGTCAACTTGCCAGACAGACCGTTTCATCGGACTTTCAACAGCAGCCTGATAGTAAAACAGGCCTTTGATCGTATCACATCCAAGAAATTTAGTCACATCCCATTTGCCGGCCGTCAGTTTCTTGCGCAAGCCGCCATTGGCGTTGTACAAATACAAATGTCTGTAGCCGTCCTTTTCTGACAAATAGGTAAAATAATTAGTTGAGAACTGGATCTCATCAAAATCAGGGCATACATACGTATCACTCTGGTCTGTCAGGATCAGTTTGGCAACGCCAGACTTCGGATTGACAAAAAAGAGCTTAAATTCATTCTGGTTGCGGTTTAACGTCATGACAGCCAATTGATTATTTCTGCGAGTGAATCGTATCCGCGGAATGTAGCCATCGGCATCCACCGGCACACTCAACTTTCTGGAAGAGCGTATCTTCAGCTGATAAACATGAACGGTGACGGTGGAGATCGTATCTCCGGCAGATGCATATCGGTATGTCCTGAAACCAGGATAGTAAACTGGTGCCTCTCCGCCCAT
>JAUZOU010000300.1 GCA_030706285.1 Bacteroidota bacterium | reverse complement strand
TTACTCCTACGCTTTTTGCCGACTGTCCTGCATACAAAAGATGACATTGACTACACCGTAAAGGCGTTGATCGATGTCAGAACGAACCTGGATGATGGCCGGTACAACGATTCGTCCGATTACTTCACAGAAAAAGTGGATCAGCCCGAATAAACAACACAGACGCGAGTCCAGAGGTAATTCCCAGACAAGCCTTGGCTACATGATTCCGCCGCAAGCGGCGGGGAATTCAACCCTTATAGATTAAATGGAATAGACATTGTTTCCGACCAAAGGGCCGGGTATTGAACCACTTTATGAATAAAGTGTTCCGATTCGTCAGAGTAACGACAAGGTATGCTGCAAAAACGGCTTCCAGACCAGTAGATCAGTTAATGGAAGGCATATTCGTTGCTTTCCATTTTTCATAAACAGGAAACAATACATTTGGCTGATCTGTGTACCAGCCATAACCGGTTCGGCGTTCATAACCGATTTCAGCCAGATCATATTTTATCATACCATCCCGGTCGCAAACGAAGGCCTTGTTTGATTGCAGTTCGCAGAAGCGGCCCCACAAATCTGGTCCTTCACTGCTCTTCACCCACCGGATATCCGGCTTGCCGTCCTGATTGGCATATCGTTCTATCCGGTGATCAGAAATCCGGTTGGCATCAAACCAGGCCATTGCTCCATTTATTGCGTCTTTGATTCGTTGATCCGGCTTCGGGATATCCATCAATAACAAGACAAGATTGACCGATTCAAAACCACTTAGCGAAGGCAATTCATAGGCTCTGGCTTTAGCCGGCAGCAACGTGTTTTCATCATGTTGGGCACACCAGATTGTTTTTTTACCTTGTTGGACGTACTGAGTTTTCAGGATGCAGTCAATGCCTTTGTCAAAAGATTGACCGGCAAGCCGTTTTACCGAATCGCAAACCAGCCCTTCAAACCAGGAATTCCCGGAAACGATGGCTCTCAAGAGATGCATCATGTTACACATGGCATTGTCGTTGTAGGTAATGTGTGTGTAATAGCCTTTTGTCCGGTCGAACTGCTTAAATCCTCCATTGGGATACTGCATCGTAAAAATAAACGTCAACCCTCTAAGAAATGCAGCCTGATAGACACTGTCTTTGGTCGCTTGATACATTTTTGCCAAAAAAACCATTTCACCATAGGTCGCTCCATTATCAATGGTCGCTTCGGTATTTTCGGCTTTCAATCCACGCAATTCAATGATATCACTATCTGTCAATACCTTGTTATAGATCTTTACATTCTTGGGCCAACCGCCGTCCGTTTTTTGTAACAACAAAACCGTCCGGGCAACCTGCTTCGATTCTGTGCTTCCATACCAAGCCATATCTTTATGATACAGGGCATTATGAATCGTTCTCATTGTTTGAGACGGTAAACAGGTCGTAGATAATACCAGACTGGTAATCAATGAAATATAGAATCTGTTCATGGTCTATAAATGGATGTTGTTGTTCAACTTGATGATAGAAGCAGGCAGCATAAAGGGTGATACCAACCAGCTTTCCATCACTGCAAACTTAGACATTAAAAAGCAACATTCGTTTAATGCGCAAGCTCATTTTTGTCCGTTTTTTGTACCTTTGCGTAAGATAAAATAATAAACCAACTGGTAAACCGAATAAAAGTCAGAGCGACAAACATCAAATTAACTAATTCACAATCAAATAATTATCCACTATGGTAGCCATGCACAACTGGTTCGAATGCAAAGTCCAGTACGAAAAGATATCCCCCGATGACGGTAAACAAAAGAAGAGTACAGATACCTATCTGGTTGATGCCGTAAATTTCACAGATGCTGAAGCACGGATCACTCAAGAAGTATCCCCCTATATGACAGGCGAATACACGATAGCCAATATCAAACGGACTCGTATTTATGAATTGTTCGATGCCCCGACCGGAGATCGATGGTACAGGGCAAAAGTTATTTTTGTTATTCTGGATCAGGAAAAAGGTACGGAAAAAAAGGTACCTTCAACGATGTTGGTGCAGGCCTCAGACATTCAGGAAGCGTTGAACCGTCTGGAAGAAGGGATGAAGGGAACCATGAGCGACTACGAAGTTGCAATGATAACCGATACCCCTATCATGGATGTTTATCCCTACGCAGCCGTAGAGGGCGAACCGGCAGCAAGCCCGGAGTAACAAGCAGCTTCGGGAATTTGATCGTTTATTTTGGTAACCAGCCGGTCTGATTGACCGGTTAAATCGTTCATCAATATGTCTGTCACAGAGAATTTGAATGACACGTTAAAAAGTCTGCCAAAAGGCATCACTTTAGTAGCTGTATCGAAATTTCATCCGAATGAATCCATACTGGAAGCTTACAAGGCCGGACAACGAGTGTTCGGTGAAAGCAGGGTTCAGGAACTCATTGAGAAGCAAAAGACACTGCCAAGCGATATTCAATGGCATTTTATCGGCCACCTGCAAACGAATAAGGTCAAACAGATCATTCCTTTTGTTGCCCTGATACACAGTATTGATTCGGTTAGACTACTCAGCGAAATTGATAAGGAAGCTAAACGCATCGGCCGGGTTATTCCCTGCCTCCTGCAAATACATGTGGCACAAGAAGAGACAAAGTTTGGATTCAGTCCGGAAGAATGCCTCAATCTGTTTGCCTCAGGCACCTACATCGATTTCAGGAACGTCAAGCTGAAAGGGCTGATGGGAATGGCTTCTCTTACGGAAAACGCCAGTCAGATCCGATCCGAATTCAACTGTCTGAAACAGTGTTTCGATCAGGTCAAACAAACCTATTTCCCTTCAGACGCTTCTTTCCGCGAACTTTCCATGGGCATGTCAAACGATTACCCGATTGCGATTGAAGAAGGCAGCACGATGGTAAGAATCGGCAGCCTGATTTTCGGGGAAAGAGTCTATTAACGGGTATGCCAGTCATGCCGTCAATCTGACTTCAGAAGAACTGCCGACAACCAGACGTAATGAACTGAAATTAAAGGTATGGACCCAAGGTCAAACATGGCCCTATGATTCCGCTGCAAACGGCGGAGAATTCAACCCTTAGAGAAAAAAACAAGTTCAGCTAATTTATTGTATTTTTGCGGCAGGTTTTCAAAAGAAAGATTGTATTCGTATGAACAATAAGAAATCAGTCGGGCATGCGGCCCTACTGTTTGTCAACATCCTTTGGGGCATTAATTTACCTGTTTCCAAAGCCTTGTTGACTGGTGCAATCAGTCCGGTCGGGCTCAATGCATTGAGATTTATTGCCGGAGCTATTGCTTTCTGGCTGTTTGCCCTGATAAAATGGGAACCTGTCAGTAAAAAAGACCTGTTTCTGCTGATCATTGGCTCACTGTTCGGGTTGTTGGGTAATCAAATATGTTTCATCCAAGGCCTTTCAAGGACTTCCACCATCGATGCTTCCATCATCGCGACGACGGTTCCAATCCTCACCATGATCTTGTCGGCCCTGATCCTAAAAGAACCACTTACCTGGCTAAAAGCCTTGGGGGTATTTGTCGGAGCCAGCGGCGCTGTATTTTTGGTTATGTCGGCACAAAATGGTCCGGCTAGATCCGGCAGCCTGTCAGGTGATCTGCTTTGTTTTAGCAGTGCGCTGTCCTACTCGCTCTTCTTGGTCATCACAAAACCGGTTACACAACGTTATTCTTCCATCACAATCATGAAATGGATGTTCCTGGTGGCAACGGTCTGCATGGTTCCATTCAGTCTGAAAGAGCTCTCCGCCATCCATTTAACAGCCATGAATACGCAGCAACTATTGTCCTTGAGCTTTACGTTGATTCTTGCTACGATTGTTCCCTATCTGCTTATTCCGATCAGCCAAAAACTGCTCAGACCAACCACTCAGTCCATGTATAATTATGTACAACCGGTTGTTGCCATGGCAATTGCTATCATGGCAGGAACCAATACGCTGACAGTGACAAAGAGCATCGCTGCATGCATGATCTTCCTGGGCGTCTACATCGTTACCCGAAGCAAGTCGAGAGCTGATGTCGAAGCCACGAAATTAAAACTGGCTACCGAAACAGAAAAGGTTGTCTAAAGCGGCATCTTTTCAATCCGTGTCTGATGACGACCGCCATCAAAACCAGTATTGAAGAATATGTTGATGATTTCAATCGCCATTTCCTTGCTGATGAACCGTGCAGGCAAGCAACAAACATTGGCGTTATTGT
>JAUZOU010000030.1 GCA_030706285.1 Bacteroidota bacterium | reverse complement strand
TGCCAATAAATTGCTTGGCAGCTTTATCAAACAGATTATCGGTGAGTATGATGCCAGGCTCGCGTCTTTTGAAGGTGGCTCTATGCGAAATGCCATTCCTCGTGAAGCAACAGCCGTTATAACGATTCAGGAAGAAAATCTAGATATCCTGGAAGACAGCATCTATGATTATGAAGCGTTAATCAATGAAGCGTATAATGGGGTGGAAGGCCATCTGATCCTGTCGTTTCAGCAGGTCGATTTACCGGCCGGCCTGATTCCTGAAGAGGTTCAGGATGATTTTATCAATGCCCTTGAAGGTGTTCACAACGGTGTTCTTCGCGCGTTCCCGGATATGCCTGAAACTGTTGAGACCTCTTCCAATCTGGCTATTATCAACAGTCAGGAAGGCAATATTACCTGTATGTTCCTGGTGAGAAGTGCCTCCGAGTTTATGAAAAAGCAGTTGGTCTCCATGATACAGAGTACTTTTTCTTTGGCCGGTGCCAAAGTTACGACGGCAGGGGATTATCCGGGATGGGAACCCAAGCGGGATTCTCATATCATTGATGTAATGGTTGCCGCCTATGAAAAGCTCTATGGTATCAAGCCGAACGTTAATGTGATTCATGCCGGACTAGAATGTGGCATTATACAAGATGCTATCGGGACAATGGACATGATTTCTTTTGGTCCGACCATTGTCTCTCCTCATACGCCCAACGAAAAAGTAGAAATTGCCAGCATTAAACGATTCTGGGATTATCTGTTGGCAGTGCTGAAAACCATTTGAGATCTTCCACGTATAAGAACATTGACATTCAAAATAATATGGATATGAAACGCCTGAGCGCTCTTCTGATAGCCGGATTATTGTTTGCCTCTATTCCTTGCAAATCTGTTGAACATGTAAAAGTTCCCAAAGAGTCTAAGATCAAACTTGAACAGGTTTTTTCATCCAAAAGCCTTAAGAATGTAGACAAAGTCATGGAACGGGCTATTCAGAAGGAAGCCGTTCCATCCGCCGTTTGCCTAGTTAAGTACAAAGGAAAAACTGTCTATTACAAGGCCTTTGGAAAAGCTGACCGTGCAAGCGGAAAGCCTTTGAGAAAAGATGCCATTTTTAGAAACGCCTCGCAAACCAAGTTGATAACGACCGTAGCATTGATGACATTGTATGAAGAAGGTTTGTTTAGCCTGGATGATCCTGTCAAGAAATATCTGCCGGAATTCTCCAATCCTGTCGTCCGTGTTTCCGGATCGTATGAAGGGGGTGATTTGGTGACAAGACCGGCAAAAAGAGAGATAACCATCCGGCAATTACTTTCTCACAGTTCAGGTATTTCATACGATCCGTACGATCAGGATGTCAGAGTTATCTGTTATAATTATGCTGATTCGACGATCAATACAGAAGAGATTGTCAAGCGTATAGCCAAACTGCCGTTGAGGCATGACCCGGGAGAAGGCTTCACTTATGGCTTCGGCCTTGATGTTGCCGGACGTTTGGCTGAGGTCATATCTGGGAAAAGGCTGGATGAACTCATCAAGGAACGGGTACTGGATCCCCTCAATATGAAGGACAGCTATTTTTACTTGCCGAAAGCAAAAGCGAAAAGGCTTGTTCCGTTGTATCAGAAGCCAACGGCAGAAGACTCAGTGACGTTAGCGGCTGATTCTTTGGAGCGTTTTTACCCGCTTTCACCAATACAAAACTATTTTGGTGGAGGAGCTGGTATTTCCGGAACCATTGAAGATTATTCCCATTTATGCGAAATGATCCTGAACAAAGGTGTCTATGGAAAGACACGTATTCTTTCCAGAAAAACCGTTGAGCAAATGTCTTCTGATCAGCTTTTCGGAGCTGCCGGCGATTATCAGTTCGGGCTTGGCCTTGAGATTGCCACTGATAAAACTGCTGCCCTCACCATGAAGTCACCTGGTTCGCTCCGGTGGGGTGGTTATTATGGTACGGAATACCTAATCGACCCCAAGGAAGACCTTGTCATCCTTTTCTACACCAATAGGGTTTCGTGGTATAACAACAGTGCTTGGGGTGACTTCATGAGAGCAGTCTATATGTCTCTTTATTAAGAAATCCGTTGATACCCATAAACGGCTGATTCGCCAAGCTCTTCTTCAATGCGAAGCAGTTGGTTGTATTTGGCCATACGGTCGGACCGGCTTAATGAGCCGGTTTTGATTTGTCCGGAATTTGTTGCTACGGCAATATCTGCGATGGTGCTGTCTTCAGTCTCTCCGGAACGATGGGAGGTAACAGTCGTATAACCATTTCGGTGTGCCATATCTATGGCGTTAAGCGTTTCGGTTAATGTGCCAATCTGGTTGACCTTGATCAGGATAGAATTGGCACAACCTTCTGCAATACCTCGTTTAAGAAATTCCACATTGGTTACAAACAGGTCGTCACCGACAAGCTGGCAGCGATGTCCGATGTTACCGGTCAGCAATTTCCAGCCTTTCCAGTCATTTTCGCTCATCCCGTCTTCGATAGAATCGATGCAAGGAAATTGATTAAGCAGCTCTTCCAGGTAAGCGACTTGCTGTTCTGAGGTTCGTTTGGCACCTGAAGCCCCTTCAAACTTGGTGTAGTCGTAAAAACCATCTTTGTAGAATTCAGAAGCCGCGCAGTCGAGGCCGATGTGAACCTGCTTGGTGGTATACCCTGCCAATTGAATGGCCTCAATGATGGAGTTTATGGCATCCTCGGTGCCATTCAACGTTGGGGCGAATCCGCCTTCGTCGCCGACAGCTGTGCTCAATCCGCGTTTGTGCAGAACATTTTTGAGTGAGTGGAATATTTCCGAGCCCATCCGGAGTCCTTCCTTAAAGGAGGAAGCACCAACCGGCCTGATCATGAATTCCTGAAAAGCGATCGGTGCATCAGAATGAGAGCCTCCGTTGATGATGTTCATCATCGGGACAGGCAGTACATAGGTATTGACGCCACCCAGATACCGGTAGAGAGGAAGGTCCAGGTAATTGGCTGCGGCTTTGGCAACAGCCAGGGAAACGCCCAGAATGGCATTAGCTCCCAATTTCGACTTGGTTTTAGTTCCGTCCAGGCGGATCATCGTATGATCGATGGCTGTCTGTTGCAACGCGGAAAATCCAATCAGAGCAGGAGCGATGATGGTATTGATGTTGTTGACAGCTTTGCTGACACCTTTGCCATGATATCGTTTGGCATCTCCGTCACGTAGCTCAATGGCCTCATTCTCTCCCGTAGAAGCTCCGGATGGCACAGACGCTCTTCCGAAGGCTCCGGATTCCAGATACACATCCACTTCGACCGTTGGATTGCCACGTGAATCCAATATTTCGCGGCCAATGATTTTCTCAATTTTCATAGGTTATACGGTTAAGTTGTTAATTAAACAAGTAAACAGTTGTAAAAATAAGCCATAAAATTGAAAAAACAAACCATTAAAGCATCATATTTTTTGAAAGCTCACTAGCCAGTATGGAATCGGAAAAATACTGAACAATCTGCAGGGAAAATTTGAATGCAGCCCCTGGTCCGTTGGCGGTGATGATGACGCCGTCCTGAACGACAGGTTTCTTTGAAAGGATGGCTCCATGGAGATGACTTTCGTATCCGGGGTAACAAGTGGCTTCTTTTCCTTCCAACAGGCCAAGTTGCCCCAGTATCAACGGCGCAGCACAAATGGCTGCCAATGGTTTACCGGCTTCCGCGTGACTTTTCAATGCTTTTTTTAGTCCTTCGTGTACGTTCAGGTTGTTGGTTCCAGGCATACCTCCTGGCAAAATCAGCATGGTTGCATCGGTCAGATCAGCATCAGGATAAAGGACATCGGCTACAATGGAAATTCCGTGAGCGCCGGTCACATATAGGTCTCCTGCAAGCGATACACTGATAACATTCAACCTGGCTCTTCGAAGTACATCGATTGTGGTAATTGCTTCAATTTCCTCAAAACCAGGTGCTAAAAACAGAAAAAGTGGTTTCATATAGTCAGGATTTAAGTATGGTCTATTTCATTTCCTGAGTAATCTGGAAGCCGGCCCCATAGACAAAAATGCTTACCCGGCCTGCGGACAGCTGTCTATCAGTAGCAAGAAAGAAATCGCGCAGCGTCTATTTCAGACAGCTCTTATACGACTGGATAGCCTTTTTCAGTCCCAGGTAAAGCGCGTCGGAAATCAAGGCATGTCCGATGGATACTTCTTCAATCCATGGAATGGTTTCATGGAAGAAGGCCAGGTTGTCAAGACTCAGATCATGTCCGGCATTGACTCCTAATCCGTTATTTCTGGCGATGTTGGTCGCTTCCAGAAATGGCTTGATGGCGGCCTCTCTGTCTTTGGTATACTGACTGGCATATGGTTCAGTATACAATTCGATGCGGTCTGCGCCAATCTTAGCGGCATTTTCTATATCGCGTAAGTCCGTTCCTATAAAAATGGAACTGCGGATACCTTTGCTCCGGAGTTCTTCAACAATTTCAGTCAGGAAGCTGAAACTCTTGGTTGTATCCCAGCCAGCATTGGACGTAATGGCATCATGGGCATCAGGTACCAGTGTCACCTGATGAGGCTTCACTTTTAGTACAAGATCCATAAATTCCTTAATCGGATTTCCCTCAATATTGAATTCTGTTGTTATTAATGGCCGAAGCAGCAGTACGTCGCTATAGCGGATATGCCGTTCATCTGGTCTCGGATGAACAGTAATACCTTCTGCTCCGAAAGTCTCACAATCAACAGCTGCCTTTTGAACATCAGGCACATTCCCACCTCTGGCATTTCTCAGAGTGGCAATCTTGTTTATGTTAACACTAAGTTTTGTCATGTCACAAAGATTTCTCACTTTTGTAAACTGAAGGGATACTTCGAACTCGTTCGGAGTAATGATCCATTACAGTCACTTGCAAAGTTACTGTTTTTTTAGGTATGTTTACACTCGGTTCCGGTCAATTTCTGCAAGGAGTGTTAAAACCGCTTAAACAGATTGTTCTCCCAATCATCAATCTTGCAGGGTATGAAAGTCGCCATTTTCGGAAGTCGGTTCCAATCAGATAAACTTGAGCAAATAGTAAGTTTGTTTGACGCATTGCACCAGCATAAAGCTGACGTGTTTGTCTGTAAGAATTTTTATGGGTTCTTATCGACCGTTATGACAGAGCCGCCTTTAGTGGAAGGCATCATTGATGATGGTGACTTTACCGCCGATATGGCATTAAGTATAGGAGGTGATGGAACCTATCTGCGGACTGCCCATCGCGTCGGAGAGAGAGGCATCCCTATCCTGGGTATCAATACCGGTAGGCTTGGCTTTTTGGCTGATGTTGACTGTGCCGATCTGGAAGATGTTGTACGGAATTTGTACAACAATTTATTCAGAATTACTCAGTTGACGCAATTGCAATTGAAAATTAACGGGGCTCTTTTTGAAACCTATCCGTCTGCTTTGAACGAAATTGCCATTCTGAAAGGAGACAGCTCCTCGATGATCAATATTCATGTAACCGTTGATGGTGAGTATTTAAACGGCTATCAGGCTGACGGGCTTATTGTAGCGACACCGACAGGCTCTACGGCCTATGCGTTAAGTGTTGGAGGCCCGATTATCATGCCAGGTAGCAGTAATTTGCTGATTGCAGCTGTCGCTTCACATAATTTGACGATCAGGCCTATCGTGCTTAAAGATACATCGGTCATCGATCTTGAGATCGAAAGCCGAAGTCAGTGTTTTCTTGTTTCACTGGATGGTAATTCTTATACATTACCCTGTTCGACCAAACTTCAGATCAATTTGGCTGATTATACCATCAAAGCCATCAAACAGCTCAACCATACCTTTGCACAGACGCTTCGGAAGAAGTTGCTGTGGGGTGTTGATCCTCGTGAAGAGTTGCGTTGACCTGGTCTCCTGTAAGAGACCAGGTGCGTTTATCCGTCTGGCAAGCTTCCTATCTACCGGTCGTTTTGGACGAAGTTCCCTTCCTTGGCGACGTTGTCTGATATACCGGCCGGAGTGGAGCGTTTAGCTTCCCTTGATAATGAATAATTTCACCCTTGGGAGACACGCCTTCAATGGTGACGGTACAAGGTCCTTGAGAATCAGCCAGGTAGAAGAAAATATCGGCTTTGCCTGTCGAATCACAGACGACGTTTGGCTTCCAGTAAAGAGTACTCCTTAAATCAGGAATGGTTCTCAGCTTATTTTCAGGAATCTGGTACGCTGGCATTGGGAACGTCGCCGGAACGCAATAGCCGAGCGGTGATAGGAGGGCCTGGTTGGACTCCAGCTCAGTCGATGGTTTCGCCGCTCCACCACGTTTTAGATAAATGCAAATGACGCCGTTAGAACCTTCTGAACCATACATGGCTGTTTCACCAGGGTCCTTCAAAATATCGATCAAATCGACATCGGTCGGATTGATCGTGGACAACTGATCCATAGTCCATGTCATGTTATCGACCTTGAGCAATGGCGTTTTATTCCGAAGCAGGACACCTGTACCTGAAGCGTCCATGCTCATACCGGGTGCACGGATCAATAAATCCACGAGACTGACAGCTGTTTCCAGGTCATCACCGCTGAAAGAATAGCTTGGATTATCATAATAAGCCCCTCTGTCTCTCCTGAGATCTTTCAATTTATCTTCTTTTTTGGCAACGACTTCAACCTCTTTCAGGTTGATTGTCATGGAGCCGTTTTCGATGTCATATCTTTCCCTGCTTTTCTTAAAGAAATCTCTCATGTTTTTTTCAAGTGCCAACGAAGATTGTGATGGCACAAAAATGGAGGAGGAAGGAAAGGTATCTTTGTCCGGGACAATATCCATAAACGCACCTGGTTTTTTCATGGCCTGTAACATGATTTTAGTGCTGTCCGGAAATTCGAACCCCTGGAAGTAAAACCGTCCGTTCTTGTCAGTGGTGGCCGCGTCAATGTAGCTTTGTGTCCGGATCATCATTGAAACATTGATGTTCGGGATGCCTCTTTTGCTAGGGTAACTTTGCACTTTGCCGCTGATGACATCTCCCAGTTCGAGCGGATAAAGATCGCCTTTAGATAGATTCCCTTTCAGTATTTCAGGCACATTGTACCGTTGCCACTGGCTGGTCAACATCAGCAAATCGAGCTGGGCAGCAGCTATTCTGTTGTCAGGCAGAAAATAACGGTTTAAATGGCTGATAGGCTCCTTGAACTCGGATTGAAGTAGTAATTGACTGACAATCGTTCCATCTTCAGGGTTGATTTTGACATCGGCATCATCGGTGATGCTGATGGAAAAGTTGCCCTGAACCGGATTTCCTTCTGCATCTTTCAACGAAATGCTGGCATGGACACCGTCCCGTTTACGATAGAGCGGTTTGTCCGTTGTGACGGTTACCTGTATTTTATCCGGATTGTTAATGAAGACAAGTCTGTCACTAAGTATGTTGCCATTTCTGTTCAGGGCGAGCAGCTGAATCATACCGGAGTTCAACCCTTCTTTTGAAAGGCTGATGACAGGGGGGGCTGATGGTATGAATGCTGATTGGAAGATTGGTAAACCACGTTGATGAACAATCAGGGAGACACTATCCTGTAAGGGAACGTCGTTGGGTGTCTTCAGCGTTATTTGCAAGATACTCGCGTTTTGTTGAACATTCAATGCATAGTCCGATTCCGATGCCGGAGGAAGTGTAACGGTTAATTGATGTCCCTGGCTGTCTTCGCAGATGGCTGTATAACGTTTGCCGGCCAAAGGAATAAAAGAAATCACTCCAAATCCGTCTTCCGTACATCTAAATGTTGTGATTTCTGCTTTTTCTTCATCAAAGATGCGTCCGGAGACTGCCACGCCAGTGTTGTTGCCGGATATAGACCGGACAGCGACAAGTTGCATACTGCCGGCTACCAGATGACCGCCTTCCGGGTAGAGGGTAACAGTGTAGGGGTGTTCAGGCTTTTCCTGTTTATGAGCGTGCTCTTTTGCCGGTTCGATCACTGTACTTGTTTGTTCGGTGTTCAGCGGATTTCCTATAAAGACACTCTTTCGAAAGAAATAGGCTTCATCGATGTTGCGCATATAATTGGTATAGGCTCTGAGTGAATACCACCCTTCCGGTATTTCTGCGGCGAGTTCCATCTGCCCGTAATACATACCGTCAATCGGCTTCAGCTTTTTTCTGATGACGATGTCATTTTCAGCGTTTAGCAACTCAACGTAGACAAAACGGCTCAATAAAAAGGGGACATGGATAGCGGCATGTACCAGATGGGCACGGAACCAGATTCTTTCACCGGCAGCATAATAGGGCTTGTCGATGTGCAGATAGACTTTCTCCTCAGGAAACTTCTTTATCTGGGTTGCCAGTCTGCTGATGGCAACGTTGTTTGTTAAGGATATGGAAGGGACATCCGTCGCTTGTGCATTTGCGAAAATGGTACAAAGCAGCGAAGCTGCCAGCATGACTTGTTTCAACATCAATGGTTTGCATTAAAATTTAAGGCCGAATTTAGAGAAAAATCAGGAAACTCTGGTGTGAAGGGATTGTTTTTGGTATATTTTAAGGATAGAAATTCATGGACCTCCGGACAAGAAACAAAAAAGCCGTGCCAGACTGACTGGAACGGCTTTTGTAATAGATATCGGAAGGGAATCTCAGGATTTCTTTTCTCTGATACGAGCCTTCTTTCCGGTAAGGTTGCGCAGATAGAACAATCTTGCTCTGCGGACTTTTCCGACTTTGTTAACTGTAATGCTTTCAATAAACGGAGATTCAAGTGGAAAAATACGTTCAACACCGATGTTTTCGGACATTTTGCGAACTGTGAAGCGTTTCTTTTCGCCATGGCCGCTGATCTTGATAACAACGCCGCGATATTGCTGAATACGTTCCTTATTACCTTCTTTGATTCGATAAGCGATGGTTACAGTGTCGCCGCTTTTGAATGAAGGATATTCTTT
Organism: Bacteroidota bacterium; assembly: GCA_030706285.1. Classification (GTDB taxonomy): domain Bacteria; phylum Bacteroidota; class Bacteroidia; order Bacteroidales; family UBA1402; genus UBA8389. The sequence continues at coordinate 6,765 of JAUZOU010000030.1, read as the reverse complement.
TCCTGTGGTGAATGCCTCTTCGGCAATTTTCATTAAATCCATATTGCTGTGAATTTTTAATTTATATTAGCGCAACATAACAGGCTACTCAATTTCCTGCCAGCGATTACGCAAAGCGGGTGCAAAGAAACAGAAATTTTCCAGCATCTACAAGTAAATCAACGTGTTTTTTTAGTTATTTTCGCAGTTAAATTTGTGACTATGAAGCATTATATACTGTTTGTTCTGCTGATGTTGGGCTCAGCCTTATCGGAGGCACAGGTAACGCTTGAGTCTGCCAAACGGCTGGAAGTGAATGCCACGTACGATTCACTGGCTGATCCGGGTATGCAACAAGTGATGGACGCCTATAAAATGCGGCTGGACGCTGTTGTTTCACGTTCCATAGGATACTCGGCCCAATTAATGACGGCACGTGCTCCTGAGAGTCTGCTTTCAAATTTTCTTTCAGATCAGCTGAAAGCAAAAGCCTGTGAATATGTTTCAGAACCGGTCGATGTGGCCATCATCAATCTTGGTGGGATACGGTCTTCAATCAAAGCCGGAACAATCGCCGTTAAGGATGTGTATAAAGTCATGCCTTTTGAGAACAAACTGGTTATCCTTGTTCTGAAAGGAAGTGACCTGCTTTCCATTTTTCAGCACATTGCCCGTGAAGGCGGTGAAGGCATTTCAGGAGCGGCACTCGAAATCAGGAAACAACAGATTTATAGCCTGCTGATTGGAGGAAAGCCCTTGGATGAAGCCCATTATTATCAGGTGGCGACCATGGATTATCTGGCAGACGGGAACAGTGGCATGACAGCTTTTAGAAACGCTGCCAAACGGATTGATACCGGGAAGAAAATCCGTGATTGTTACATCGAACAGATAGAGAAACTGACGGCTAACGGAGAAAAGGTGGATGCCAGACTCGACGGTCGTATAAAACTGGTACAAGAATGAAACGACAGCTAATCTGTTTATTTTGGCTGATGGTGATCAGCGTTTCGGCTGAAACCCCATTGGTCATCCTCCATACCAATGACACGCACAGCCAGTTGGAACCATTTCCGGCCGATGATCCCAGAAATCCGGATCTAGGTGGCATTGTCCGCAGGGAAGCCTTGTGCCGTGAGGTCCGTTCGACGGAGCCCAATGTGCTCTATTTTGAATCCGGTGATTTTTTACAAGGGACACCTTATTTCAATCTCTTTAAAGGAGAAGCCGAGATCCGGTTGATGAACTATTTGAAACCTGCGGCCGTTACACTCGGTAATCATGAATTTGACAATGGTATTCATTTTCTGGCGGCGATACTGAAACAAGCCACATTTCCTGTCGTCTGCACCAATTACGATGTTTCGGGCACTGAACTGAAAAAATATGTGAAACCTTGGCTGATTGTCAAAAGTGGAAAGCTCCGGGTGGGCATCGTCAGTGCAAACATCAACCCGGAAGGATTGATTGCAAAACCTGGCAATGAAGGGTTAATCTGGTTGGATCCGCTCAAGACTGTAGACGAGCGTGCTGCCTGGTTGAAGAAACGAAAACAGTGTGACCTGGTCATTTGCCTCTCTCATCTTGGATTCAGGATGGGGGAAAAAGAAGCAGATGATCTGAAGCTGGCTGCCGGTAGCCGGAATATTGATGTCATTCTGGGAGGCCATACCCATTCTTTTTTTAAGGAACCTGTTATTCAGAAGAACCTGGACGGACATGATGTCATGATCAATCAGGTAGGAACAGCCGGCATTTATGTCGGAAGGCTTGATCTGAAAGTAGGCAAACGTTAAGCAGACGGTTTATTCGAATTGAAGAGAGAAGACGATGAGCCGGGATGTTATTTTGTCAAAGGCATTGGTGTATTTTAGAAAGACTTCGCTGTCTTCATCCGACCGGTCGTGAATAAAAATATCACCCAATCCGAGGCAAAACTTCAATTCAGGTACTAACCTGAAATAGGGGAGATACAAATCACTGCCAACGCCTAATTCCAGATAGGTATTTACCGGTTCCAACAAGATGGGTTCACGTTTGTCCCGTCCCATATCAATACCTGCACTCAGCCCACTCAAAAAATACGGACGGAAGTTTCCTGTCCGAGCACCTCTGTATCTTAGATTCAGTGGAAGCATGATGTAATTTGACCTGACTTCGGAATAAATGGGGGTGGCTCCGGGAGCATCAGTTATTAAGGCTACGTCTTTGCTACCGAAATGGATGGTTGGCGTCAGCCGGAGACTTAAGAAGTCTGCCAGTCTCAGATCACCGATCACACCAACAGAGAATCCTGGCGTATAGGAAGGGATACTACCATACCAGCGATGGCCATCCGCATCAGGTTTTCCCGAATGATTGAAAATCAGGTCCTGCGTGTTCATTCCTATGAGAAAACCGAAATGATAAGGTTTCAGATCTTCGTATTGAAGATACTGTACCTTCTTTTGAGCAGTCAGTACTGTCGGTGTGACAAGCAGCAGCAAGGAGATGATTATCAGATATATATAATGTCGGTTCATGCGTGGTAAGCTAATGGCACTTTCCGGCAGAGGACACTTTCATTGATCGAAAATCAGTAGCTGATGTTGAAGAATGAAATCAGTAGACCGGATCATTTCTAATAAAACGGTTTTTAAGCTGAAATATTGCCGGAATATTTGGAAGTCATGCAAATTTGCGTACATTTGTCCTGCTTTTTTAACTCATTTAATCTATAGTGTCATGGCTCATGTTATTAGTGAAGATTGCATCGCCTGCGGTACCTGTATTGATGAATGTCCAGTAGGAGCAATTTCTGAGGGTGATATTTACAAGATTGACCCGGAAATGTGCACCGATTGCGGTACTTGCGCTGACGTTTGTCCGGTAGAAGCTATTCATCCGGCATAAATCTTAAAAAGAATCAATCGAATTAAGGGATATCGGTTACGACTGTATCCCTTTTTTTCTATCTGTCGTCCTAAGAACCAAGAATCACCAACATGATTGAACGACAGGCTTCTACGTTTTATAGACGGATGGAGTTGTACTTGCCGTAAGCATTTAATCTGTTTTTGCAGTCAACCAAATGATGTCATTTTAAAGCTCCTCCAACATGTTGGTTCCTTCCATATTCCTGAGTCTATTTCAAAACACGGCCATCCTGGTCTCTTTTATTCTGCTATACGATTATTTCTGGATTAAGGATGATCATAACAGAAAATGGTATGAACAAATTTTGGGTGGCCTTTTTATCACGTTGATCGGTATTGTGTTGATGCTTACTCCCTGGACAATGTCCGAAGGCGTTTATCTTGATACTCGATCTATCTTGCTATCCGTTTCAGGCGCTTTTCTCGGACCGGTTCCAACCTTTATTGCGGCGGTTTTCCTTAGCTTCTACCGGATTAAGATTGGCGGACTGGGCGTGATGATGGGCATTTCTGTTATTGTCTCCTCTTCTCTGATAGGTTGTGCTTACTGGTATCGGTTTCAACGGCTTAAATCGCTTAAGCAGTCGGTGCTGAGCTTATGGCTTTTGGGAATAGTGGTTCATATTATTATGCTTGGATGCAATCTGTTTCTTCCTGAAAAAGAGATGCTTTCAACCATTAGGACAGAACTTGTTCCGGTGTTGGTCTTTTTCCCGTTAGGAACGATGCTGGTCGGACTAATCATGCTGAGGCGTTCGGAAATTTCCAGTTTCAAACAGAAACTGATTGATTCTAAGGCTCTTTATTCCTCTCTTGTCAACCATATGCCGGCCGGCGTTTTCCGAAAGACAAAAGACGGTCGTTACGATTATGTCAATGAACGTTTCTGTACGCTCAAAGGATTGACTGAAGAAGAAATCATCGGTAAAAATCCTGAGGAACTGGCGGATTATGAAGCAAGGAAAGCCTCGATGGGACTTAACACCATTCCACCGATCAGCCGGGCACGGTCTGTGCGGGGATCAGATCATCATGAGTGGATCATTCGTCATGGTATGCCAGTTGTAGTAGAAGAGGCTTATCCTCAGAAAGATGGGCACATTGAATACTTTCAGGTCGTAAAAACGCCCATCTTTGATGCTAAAGGAAATGTATCAGGCTCTCAGGGTATGCAGTTTGACATATCTCAGCTTAAACAAACAGAAGAGGCGTTACTGGCTGAGCAGTACCTGCTGAAATCGTTTATGGACAATACACCGGACCTGATCTATTTCAAAGACCTTGAAAGCCATTTCATCCGGCTAAACAGAGCTCATATGCAGTTACTTGGGGCACTGAATAATGAAGATTCTATCGGGAAAACAGATTTTGATTATTTTACGACAGAGCATGCCAGGAAGGCTTTTGATGCAGAACAAACCATCATAAGAACCGGGAAGTCCCTGATCAATATCGAGGAAAAAGAGACCTGGTTGGACGGGCATATAACCTGGGTAGTCACGTCAAAATTTCCTTTTAAAAACAGAAATGGAGCCATAATAGGAACGTTTGGTGTATCGAAAGACATTACAGCGCAGAAGATTCTTGAACAAGATCTAATATTGGCCAAACAGAAAGCAGAAGAAAGTGACAGGCTGAAAACTGCTTTTTTGCACAATATATCCCATGAGATCAGGACACCGATGAACGCGATCGTTGGTTTTTCCAGGTTTTTGGTTGATCCTGACATCGAGGTGGATAAAAAAACTCATTTTGCTGAGGTTGTTGTACAAAGCAGCAATCAATTGCTATCCATCATTGACAACATTGTCCGGATTGCCACGATTGAAGCCGGTCAGGAAAAGATTCAAAATAATGAGATGAATCTGAATGCCATGATGAACTTTTTATATGAACAGTTCCAGTCCAAAGCGACAGAGGCTGGGCTTGAGTTTACGTGCGAGGTTGATGTTGACAATCAAGATGCGACAATTATGGCGGATGAGACGAAATTACTGCAGGTCCTGTCGAACATCATCGTCAATGCCTTTAAGTTTACTAAAATAGGGCATGTGCATATGGGCTATAAGCTGAAACAAAAAAACCTTGAGTTCTATGTGGAGGATACAGGAATCGGCATTCGTAAAGAGATGCAGGAAAACATTTTTAACCGTTTCAGCCAGGTTGAAAGTTCGATTAGCCGTCAATACGGAGGATCCGGACTAGGCTTGTCCATTAGTAAGGCTTATGTTCACCTTCTTGGCGGAAAAATCTGGGTAGAATCAGTACCTGGAAAAGGCTCGTGCTTCCGCTTTACACTGCCTTATCATCCGGTCATTAAAACAGACGCTCCCATTAGCGGATTGTCCGGAACGGCGAGCCCGGTTAGCGGGAAAGGTATGACAACTGTTCTTGTAGCTGAAGATGAAAACCTGAACTTTTTGCTTGTCCGTGAGCTGCTACGTCAGTTTGATGTGACAATCGTCAGGGCTGTCAATGGGGCAGAAGCCGTGGAACTGGCCAGAACCAGCAATGATATCGACTTGATATTGATGGATCTGAAAATGCCCGTGATGGATGGTTATGAGGCAACCAAACTGGTTAAATCCATCAAACCGTCTTTGCCGGTATTGGCATTGACAGCCTATTCTCTCGATTCGGACAAGAACAAGGCTTTGGCATGCGGGTGTACCGATGTCATCGTTAAACCGATCAATAAAGAAGAGCTGTACTCAAAGCTGGAGCGATTCTTAAAAAAACACCAATAAACAATCCCTGAAAGGCTCCGGGTAGTTGTCATTCGATCAATTTGTTCCTTAGAGCGTATCTGGTAAGGTCTGCATTTGTCTTCAGATTCATCTTATCCATGATTCTGGTTCTGTAAGTGCTCACTGTCTTGTCTGAAAGAAACAAAGCCCGGGCAATTTCGGTCACGGATTTCCCCTTTGAGAGTTGGATCATAATCTGGAACTCGCGCTCTGATAATGATTCATGAGGTTCTTTTTCATTCATGCCGGGATCCTGAAAGATGAGCCGTTCTGCCAGTGCCGCTGAAACATATTTACCTCCAGCCGCAATTTTCCGGATGGCAGTAGTGAGTTCGTCATAAGCGCTATCTTTTGAAAGATAGCCGGATGCCCCCAGTTTGAACGCTCTGATGGCGTATTGTTCTTGAGGATAGAAACTAAAGATCAGGACGTGGGTATTGATGTTTCTGTCTTTCATTCGTTGAAGGACATCCAGTCCGGACATTCCGGGCATTGATATGTCAAGAATGACCAAGTCATAATCAGTTGAACAGATTTTTAAGAAGGCCTCATTCCCATCTGAAACTTCTTCAATCAACTTAACTTCAGGGAGGCTTCTGACAATTTGTTTGACGCCCTCTCGAACTATGGCATGATCGTCTGCAATTAGAATGTTCATACGCAGCTAACTTTTTTCGTTTAAGGCCGTACGGTATTGCATGCAGGATTTTTGCAATCTTACGAGTCTGTTATTATTCATGCTCTTCATTCTCTGGCGCATTTGGATTGGGAATGCTAACCTGAATTTTGGTGCCTTTACCTGGCGTACCGGAGATTTCGATAATTCCACCACACTGGTTGATCCGTTGGTGCATGCCCAGAATGCCGAATGATTTTCCCGATTCGATTTTTTCAGAGGTGATGCCGATGCCGTCATCACAAATGGTCAATACAATATCAGGAAATGAGATCAGTTTGACTGAGACATTTGTCGCTTTAGCATGACGGATGACATTGGTCATCGATTCCTGAAAAACTCTGTATAAAGCAAGATTGATTTGTTTGGAAACCGGATCGATCTCTTCCAGGGATAGTACGCATGGAATAGACGTACGTTCGGAAAATTCCCTGCAATACCATTCTAT
>JAUZOU010000003.1 GCA_030706285.1 Bacteroidota bacterium | reverse complement strand
TGCTTGAATTTCCCTGCGAGGGCAAAATTTATCCGGCATTGATCCGGGTTGCCAAACGCTGGAACGACTATAATATCGTCGCAGACCGGGTTTGCCCGAAGTATGAAGGCAATGCCGCAACCATACGGGCCAAGATTCTGGCCGGAGGTTATTTTGTCCCTTGGAAACTGGTGTCAGCCAATTAATCCGGACAAATACGATAGATAGTGTCTATCATTGAATAAAGAAGCAGAAAGTCGGAAGATTCTCTGCTTTTTTTTAACTTTGTTACCATACGGAAATTGAACATTTTTTATGAAACGCGCATGCCTGTACCAGGCACTCAAGCAGAGGATCATCGGCATGCGGTGTTGCATCTGTCCTTAAACAAAAAAAATGATTATCAGATGAAAAAACTGATGTTTACAGTTGTTTTTCTTTGCCTGCTGGGTGGTATCCAGGCAACAATGTCTGTCAGGATGGCGGAGTCTGAGATGGTGCGTTTTCCACATCTTTACCAGTATGATTATGGAACGCGTTTGTTTCCAGGCTATACCCAAGGGCTTGGGGGATGTGCCTTTATGAAATTGTGGAAAGCGACAGGCAACAAAACGTATTTCAATTATGTCTATCAATGGGGAGACAGCCTGATCGGTTCAGACGGTTCAATTTATCTCTATAAAATGGATAACTATAACCTGGATTTCATCAATTCGGGTAAAGTGTTGTTTTATCTGTATGAAGCGACAGGTGAAAAACGATTCCGGATGGCCATGGATACTTTGCTTCAGCAATTTAAAGGACAACCAAGGACAGCTGACGGTGGATTCTGGCACAAGAAAGTCTACACTCATCAGATGTGGCTGGACGGATTGTACATGGCTTCTCCCTTCCTTTCCCAATACGGGGCAACATTCAATCAGCCTGCCTGCATTGATGAGGCCATCCATCAGCTTATAACGGTAGCCAAACATACCTATGATCAGAAAACCGGCCTGTTTTACCATGGCTGGGACGAAAGCTGCTCTCAAAAATGGGCCAATCCGGTAACCGGTACGTCTCCCAATTTCTGGGGCAGATCCATCGGTTGGTATGCCATGGCATTGGTGGATAACCTGGACTACATTCCAGCCACACATCCTCAACGGGCTGACGTGATTAAATTGGTCAGAACGTTGGCTGACGGTATGCTCAAGTATCAGGATAAACAAACTGGCCTTTGGTATCAGGTCGTCGATCAGGGAAACAGGAACGGTAATTTTCTCGAAGGCTCTGTCTCAGCCATGATGATGTATTTCTACGCTAAAGCGACGAACAAGGGCTATTTGCCTGCCGGTTACAGGAAGATAGCGTTGAAAGCCTTTAAAGGCATTAAAAAGCACCTGATTGTAACCAATCCAAATGGAACCATTTCAATCACTCATTGCTGTGAAGTGGCGGGTTTGGGAGGAACGCCCTACCGTGACGGCAGTTACGATTATTACATTCATACCCCGGTCCGGAGTGATGATGGCAAAGCCACCGGCGTTTTTATCATGGCCTGCCTCGAACTTAACCGGTGAATCAGTATAACGTGTTTCAACGTCAAAAGTAACAAGCGGTAAATTTACTCAAGTGAACAGTTTGAGCTGTTGATGGTGCCGCCGGACAATATTTTACTACACCACATACGTTTTCAGCCATTCTTCCGTTTATAAAAAACCGGCGGTATGGCTGCCGGTGCCATCAACAGACTCAGCTATGATCGAATATATTAAAGGAAACGTGGAATCACTGACGCCAACATCAGTGGTATTGGACAACCATGGAATAGGGTACCTTCTGCAAATCAGCCTGAATACCTATACGGCGATCCAATCGCAATCCGAGTGCAAACTTTATGTGTATGAAGCCATCCGGGAAGATGCCTATTTGTTGTTCGGTTTCTCAAAAATGGAAGAACGGGATATCTTTCTGCTGCTGATAGGCGTCTCCGGTGTGGGGGCGAATACAGCCCGTATGATCCTGTCTTCGTTGACGGTAGAGGAATTGAAACAAGGCATCGTCAGTGAAAATGTATCCATGTTGCAGTCCGTCAAGGGTATCGGGATTAGGACAGCTCAGCGCATTCTGGTCGATCTGAAGGATAAAATTCAAAAATCGAAACTGTTGCAATCCGATATGCCACTTGTTTCTTCGACCAGCAACCAGGTCCGTTCGGAAGCATTGGCTGCGTTGCAGATGCTTGGATTTCCTCTGTCCGCTTCACAAAAAGCGGTTAACAAATTAATGGTTGAGGCTCCTGATATGCCTGTTGAGCAGGTTGTCAAGGCTGCGCTTAAATTGCTGTAACTCGATTGAAACGTCCACTGTCCATCCTGCTATTTTTACTGTTTTCACTGGCCGGTGCATTCAGTATCTTTTCAGCGGCGTCACCACAAACTGAGGTGAATATGGCTGCCGGACAGCAAGACAGTGCCTTGGCAGAAGCCAAACGTCCGGTTCATCCCGTATCGAAAACGATCCCGGAAACGATGGAAGACCTGACGGAAAGTAAAACCGGAGACTTGAAAAATCCATCGAACATTGAGTCTAAAGTGGAATATGATCCGGAAACCGGACTGTATTCTCTGGTCACCTACCTGGGCGATACTAAAATCGGGACCCCGATCAACCTGACCCAGCAGGAATACCTGAAGTACCAGCAACAACAGTCTTCTGCCGCTTATTGGAAAGAAAAAAACAAGGTTGATTATACGAAAAAGGGTCAGGATTTTTCCCTGACGGATATGCAGTTTGATCTTGGGCTCGGTGACAAAATTTTTGGTGAAGGAGGCGTCCGGCTTAAAACGCAGGGATCCATTGAAACTAAATTCGGCTTAAAAACCAATAAAGTGGACAATCCCTCTTTATCTGAAACGGCACGAAACAAAACGATGTTCAATTTTGACCCTCAGATTCAGATGAGTGTCAATGGAAAAGTGGGAGACAAGATCGATGTCAACATGAATTATGACACACAGGCCACCTTCAATTATGATGCCAAGTCTGTCAAATTACACTATGATGGCAAAGAGGACGATATCATTAAGTCGATAGAGGCCGGTAATGTCAGCATGCCATTGAACAGTTCCCTGATCACAGGCGGTTCATCGTTATTTGGAGTCAAGACCGAGTTGCAGTTCGGAAAGTTATCTGTGGCAACGGTGGTATCCCAACAAAATTCACAGACAAAATCGGTCAGTCTCGAAGGCGGTGCGCAGTCCAGAAAATTTGACCTGGCAGTCGATAACTATGATGAGAACAGGCATTTTTTCCTGTCTCATTATTTTCGCGATCATTATGATACCTGGATGAGTAAATTACCGTATGTCTCTTCCGGTATGACCGTTACGAAGGTTGAAGTCTGGGTCACCAACAAAACCAGTACATTGGACAATGCCAGAAACATTGTCGCTTTTGCCGATCTGGCTGAACCTGCATACATCAGCAATTCACACTGGACCTCGACCGGAACCTATCCATCCAACGGAAGCAACAGCCTTTATTCCGAAATTACCAATCAATATGCGGGCGCCCGTACGTTCAGCGATGTCAATTCTACGCTTTCACCAATCGGCCTTGCGGTAGGAGAAGATTACGAACGGCTGGAAAGTGCCCGGCGTTTGGATGCGTCTGAATATACCTTGAACAGTACATTGGGCTATATATCTCTCAAGCAGGCGCTCAACAGTGATGAAATTTTGGCCGTGGCCTATGAATACTCGAAAGGTGGGCAGACGTATCAAGTCGGAGAATTTTCCACTGATGGCATCCAGGCACCCCAAACCTTGTTTCTGAAGTTGTTGAAAGGAACCAATTGTTCACCATCAGCACCGACTTGGGATTTGATGATGAAAAACGTATATACCCTTGGCGATGCCTATAACCTTCAATCGGATGGTTTTAAACTGAATGTGGTTTATCAGAGTGATTCTGTAGGGACAGATATGACTTACCTGACGGAAGGGAAAATCAAAAACACCTTGCTGCTGAAAGTGATGGGACTGGACAGGCTGAACTCCAAACAACAAGCCTATCCGGACGGATTGTTCGACTTTGTGGAGGGTTATACCGTTCAGTCCACGTATGGCCGTATCATATTTCCGGTGCTGGAGCCCTTCGGATCCCATTTGCGCCAGGCGATCGGCGATGATGCATTGGCAGACAAATATGTGTTCGAGGAACTTTATGATTCGACGTTGACGGTGGCTCAGCAATTGTCTGAGAAGAATAAGTTCCGGATCACCGGTGAATACAAGGCTTCTTCGGGCGCCACCATATCCCTTGGTGCGACCAATGTGGCTCAAGGATCTGTGACTGTTACGGCCGGAGGTCAGAAGTTGACGGAGAATGTCGATTATACCGTGGATTATATTTCCGGAACGGTGACCATTACGAATTCCGACCTGATTACCTCCGGAACAGCGATTAATGCGACTTGCGAAGATCAGTCCACCTACAGTATGGTTCGAAAAACCATGACCGGGCTCGCCTTGAATTATAAGTTCAATGATAATTTCAGTTTGGGCGGTACCATGATGCATCTGTCTGAAACACCGCTAACCACCAAGGTCGATATGGGTTATGAATCTGTTTCGAATACCATTTTCGGAGTGAACACATCCTTCAAGACAGAATCGCAATTGCTGACCAATCTGGTGGACAAGCTTCCGCTGATTGAAGCAACCAAGCCTTCAAGTTTGACTGTCAGCGCAGAATATGCCAAACTGGTAGCCGGAACATCCAGCGAACTGAAAAATGTTTCTTACGTGGATGATTTTGAATCAGCCAAAAAGACGTATAACCTGAAGGATATGACGCAATGGTTCTTGGCCAGTACGCCTTACGATCCTTCCGGGGGGCTGTTCCCGGAGGCCGCCAAATCAAACGATCTGGCCTATGGCTACAACCGTGCCCTGCTGGCCTGGTATTCCATTGACGGAACATTAAACTACAACAACAGTTCACAGACACCGAGTCATCTGCGCAACGATGTCGACCAACTCTCCAACCATTATGTCCGTGTTGTCAATGAAAAAGAAATCTTTCCGGACAGGGACATTGCGTTTAACCAGGTTGGCATTTTGCCAGTCATGAACCTTGCTTTTTATCCCAAACAGCGTGGCCCATATAATTATGATGTGGATGGCATGCAAGCGGATGGAACATTGTCTCATCCTGAAAAACGCTGGGGCGGTATCATGCGCAAGATAGAGTCCGGCTATACGAATTTCGAATCCAATAATGTCGAATACATAGAGTTCTGGCTGATGGACCCGTTTGTATACGACTCAACGGATGTGGCCACTGGCGGTGATCTCTACTTTGACCTGGGCGAGATATCAGAAGATGTGCTGAAAGATGGCAAACGCTCGTTTGAAAATGGACTGCCGACGAATGCGTCGGATGCATCGCTTGTCAGCGAAACGGCCTGGGGAAAGGTTTCCAGCAAATCATCAACGGCCTATTCGTTTGACAATACCGCAGGTGTCAGGGTTAAACAGGATGTCGGTCTGGATGGTTTGTCGGACGAAGAAGAAGCAACCTGGCCTGGCGTTTCGGATTATGTAAAAGGAGTCAAAGCCAAATTAAACCCGACAGCGCTGGAAGAAATGACAGACGATAAATTCTCTCCGTTGAATGACCCGGCCGGGGATGATTACCATTATTTCAGAGGCTCTGATTTTGACAGTAAAAAAACGGACATTCTGGATCGTTACAAACATTACAACGGAACAGAAGGCAACTCATTACCCCCAGAATATACCAATGAGACCTATTCTACAGCAGCTACGACCTTGCCCAATGTCGAGGATATCAACCTCGATTTTACGCTGAATGAATCGGAACGGTATTATCAATACCGGGTTTCATTAAGGCCGTCCGATACCATCGTCGGGCAGAATTTTATCAATGATAAGCGAGTTGCTACCGTTACCTTGAAAAACGGCAAAACCGCCAAGGTGAAATGGTATCAGTTTAAAGTGCCCATTACAGACTACGAAAAGAAAGTAGGTACCATAAACGGGTTCAGCAGCATCCGGTTTATGCGCCTGTTTCTGACCGGTTTTCAGGACAGTGTGATTCTGAGGTTCGGTACGTTGGAATTGGTACGCGGAGACTGGCGCTCGTATACGAAAGATCTTTATACAGCCGGATCGGTACCGATTTCCGATGCGACGATGGATGTATCGACCGTCAGTCTGGAGGAAAATTCCGGAAGAAGCCCCATCAACTATAAGTTGCCACCTGGTGTTGAACAGGAAACGGATCCCAGCCAGCCTGGTGTCTATCTGGAAGATGAACAATCCCTGGCTCTACGGGTAAACAATCTGTCGCCGAATGACGCCAGGGCGATTTATAAAAACACGTCATACGATTTTAGACAATATAAACGGATTCAACTGTTTGTTCATGCCGAGGCGCTTCAGAATGACCTGAATCCGCCGAAGAATTATGAAACAACAGTGTTTATTCGCTTAGGTTCCGACAACCAGAGCAACTATTATGAATATGAAGTGCCATTGGAAATCTCACCCTTTTATGTAAACACGGCACGTTCTATCTGGCCAGAGAATAATTATCTTGACATCCCGTTTGATTTGTTTACCAAACTCAAGACCAAACGAAACGCAGTCTCAGGAGGAAACTACACAACCGAATATTCAGAATATGATCCTGATAATGAACAAAACAAGGTCAAAATAAAAGGAAATCCGACGCTCTCAGATGTGGAAACCATCATGATCGGGATCCGGAACAAAAGCGGTACGGTTAAATCGCTGGAAATCTGGGCTGATGAATTGCGGCTTTCAGGATTTAAGGACAACGGGGGCTGGGCTGCACTGGGAAGTGCCGTGCTCAATGTATCGGATTTGGGGACGGTGACAGCCAGCGGAAAATACATCACCGACGGTTTCGGAGGGCTGGAAGAAAGTGTTTCACAGCGCAGGCAGGATACGTACAGCCAATACAATATCTCCTTCAATACCGATCTTGGGCGTTTGTTTCCTGAAAAGGCGAAAGTGAACTTCCCGTTCTATTATTCCATTTCGAAGGAACGCACGCTTCCGAAATATGATCCGCTCAATGAAGACCTGCTTTTGAAAGATGTACTGAAGTCAACTAAAAGTAAGGCTGTTCGTGATTCCATCCTGAATTACAGTCAGACGCTGAAAACATACAAGAGTATGAACTTCTCGAATGTCAGGATTAATCTGAAAAGCAAAACGCCAATGCCGTTCGACCCGGCCAATTTCTCGTTCAATTACAATTCCACGGAGTCGGATGAACACGATCCGACAACCGAATATGAAATTACCCAGAATTATCAGGGTGGTGTCAACTACAATTATGCTTCACCGTTGAAACCCTGGCAACCGTTTGCCAACGACAAGAAGATGACTTCATCCTGGCTCAAACTGCTGAAAGAATTGAATTTGAATTTCCTGCCGAATTCAGTGACGGCCAGTTCGAAGTTGACCCGTTATTATTATGAGCTTCAGTCCAGAAATCTGTCGACCACCTCGGCCGAAGAGTTGGCAACGCCTCTGACTGTCAGCAAGAATTTCCTATGGAATTCTGATTTGGTTGTCAACTGGAACTTGACCAAAAATCTGAAACTCAACGCCTCTGTCAATAATCAGGCAGAAGTGGAAGAGACCCGTTATGCACCGGTGAACAAAGCACTGTATGCAACTGAGTATGAAAATTGGAAAGATACGGTGAGCCGGAGCCTGAGAAGTTTCGGAACACCGTTGAATTATTCCCAGACCGTCAATCTGACGTGGCAAGTGCCGTTGAACCGGCTCCCAGCCTTTGATTTCTTGACGCTGAATTCCCAGTATAATGCCGTTTATAATTGGGAACGCAGTACGACGTCAGGCACAGACAACGACCTTGGAAACCAGATATCCAACCAGCGAACCATGAGTATGACAGCTTCTGCCAATATGACGACCCTGTACAATAAGTCGGCTTTCCTTAAAAAGATACTCGCCCAGGCAAACAAACCCACCCCACAACGGCCTGTTACGACCAAGAAAACAGAGAAACAAACAGCCGGTAAAAAAGCGCCGGACGACAAGTCGGTCAAACCACAGGACAAGAAAACACCCGGAGCCGTACCGGCAACGCCTGTCAAGACTTCCAGAAAATTTGAAAAGGAAGTGAATCTGTTTGCGGATTCTGCCATACTGATCAAACACGGCTTGAAAAACAAACGGGTGTTTGCCGTAGCCGTCGATTCTGCCGGGAAGAAAGTCCAGTTGGATTATCACATTAAAGACGAAAACAGCCTGGCTGTCAAAGGCCCCAAAGATGGCACCGTAAAGATAACAGTCCTGCAAAAGCCGGAGTTGGAAGAGGAAGACTGGTATAAGCCGGTCAGCTTTATTGCCCGCACATTGATGTCTGTCCGGAATGTTTCAGTTATATACAAGCAATCTGACGGGTTGACCATTCCGGGTTTTAAACCTGAAACAGGCTTGATTTCTCAGACGGATTATGGAACGGCTCCAGGTTGGGACTACGCGTTGGGCTTTCAGGGCTCGGATTATCTGCAGAAAGCGCTGGACAAGAATTGGTTGGTGCTGGATACGGTGATGACGCCGGCGTACATGACGAAAAATACCGATTTACGAGTGAAAGCTTCGCTGGAAATTTTACCAAGCCTGAAGATTGAATTCAATGGAGCCAGGGCGTGGAATTTCAATACGGAAATTCAGTATATGTATGATGGCATGCCTGAAACCAGGACAGGTAATTTTACCATGACCACCATCGCACTGTCTACTGCATTTGAATCGTCCAAAGCATCAAACGGATACCGGTCGAAGGCCTTTGAAACGTTTTTGGCAAACCGGTCGATGATCGCCAGCAGACTGGAAGAGAAGATGGCTGGAAAACTGTATCCTTCGACCGGCTTCCTGAAAGATACTCCTTTGGCTGGCAGTGTGTACAATAAATCCAATGGTGCCTTCGATCTGAATTCGGCCGATGTGCTGATCCCTGCATTTTTGGCCGCTTATTCGGGCAAGGACGCCAGAACTTCCAGCCTGGACCTCTTTCCTGGGTTACTGTCCATGCTGCCGAACTGGAGTATTTCGTACGATGGTCTATCCAAACTGGAATTTATCAGGAAATACTTCAAGAGCGTCACACTCAACCATAACTACACGTGCACATACGGCGTTTCATCCTTCTCAACGTACAGTACCTGGCAGAACGCCGGCGATGGATTGGGCTTTGTTCGTGACGTTTTGACCAATAGTGCTGTCCCGTCTTCGATGTATGACATTTCTGCTGTAACATTGACTGAATCGTTCAATCCGTTGCTGCGAATCCAGGGGACCCTGAATAGCGGTTTGACATTGAATACCGAGATAACAAAGACACGTGCTCTAAGCCTGAGCATCAGTGGCGGACAGATTATTGAGACCGATCAGAATCAGATTGGAGCGGGGACAGGCTACAAATTGAGCGATTTCCATCCGTGGGGTTTTATGAAAGGCTCGAAGGTTAAGAATGACCTGAATCTGACCGGTAATCTGAAATATAAGGATATGCATGCGTTGCTCAGGAAGATTGAAGGCGACTATACGCAGGCATCTTCGGGTAATAAGACATTTGTTGTCGAGCTTTCCGGCGATTATACGATGAGCAAGAACATGAATTTAGTCCTGTTTTATGATCTGGAATCGAGTGTGCCGTTGGTATCTTCCTACCCGGTGAGAAGTTCCGACTTTGGGGTCAGTATTAGGTTCTCACTGACAAGGTGATGCCTGACAACCTTTGACCTTAACTGCAATTTTTTCCTTTGGTTTCCTACATGAATTAGTTATAAGTATATTTAATAATAGATAATTATTAATATATCTTAATCCAAATTTTGATTGGCTTTGTTTGCGGGTAATGGTTATAAACCGGAAAATGGCTATTATCAAGAGAAAGAAGGAGAGGATTATCTGGTTGGCATACTTTATTACTACTGTCCGGCAAACGCTGTTTCACTTTTTTTGTCCAAATGGTTAAATGTTGGTGGTACAACAAATTCGCCATATCGGGGAGTTTTCCAATTCATTTTGGAAGGCTCCCTTTTGCGTGATGACTAGTTCTCGAATTTTAGTCGGATAACAATGAAAAAATAGTTATCGGACACTATAGCTGAAATCTCGGTGAACAGGCTTTTTGCGTACTGATTTGAAAGAGATCGAAAGGTATAGAATGAAAGGTGTCCCAATACCTTTTTTACAAGATAAATGGTTGATCTAATACTTAATACATCGAAATAGGTGTTGGAAAAGTATCACTTTAAGATAAAAAAATATATTTATTTGCATTATCTATGTCTTATTTTTGTTCTGTCGAAAAGCACAATTTCGAAAATGACACGTTCGAGAAACCTTAAGTTACCTTTCTAATACTAAAATTAATTCCATGAAAAGAAAAATCCTATCTCTATTGTCGGCTCTGCTCCTCATGGGAGTATGCACGGTGACTGCACAGAGTCTTTCTGTTTCGGGAGTTGTGACAGATGTCAGCGATGGCAATCCCATACCTGGTGTATCTGTCATGGTCAAAGGCTCTTCCAAAGGAACAGTGACGGATGCCAACGGTAAGTATGTGGTGAACACAAGTCAAGGGAAGACCTTGGTGTTTAAGTACATCGGTATGGAAAAGCAAGAAGTCATTGTTCAGAAAAACGTGATCAACGTACAGATGAAGACAGACACCAGGATGTTATCGGAAGTAGTGGCCATTGGTTACGGTACTGCCCGCAAGAGTGATCTCTCAGGTGCCTCTACTTCTCTAACCGTCGAGAAATTGAAGGGGTCAGTCATCACCAACCTGGACCAGGCGCTGCAAGGGCGTGTCGCCGGTGTGACGGCGGTCTATACCTCGGGGCAGCCCGGCTCTTCCGTTTCCATCCGCGTGCGCGGACAAAACACCATCAATTCCAATGCCGAGCCGTTGTATGTCATTGACGGAGTGCCCGTCTATGTCAGAGAATACAGCGGTGCCGAATATGGATTGGGAGATGCACTTGGAAACGGTACGACGTCCACTATCTCTCCGCTTTCCACCATCAACCCGGCTGACATCCTTTCCATGGAAATTCTTAAGGATGCTTCCGCAACGGCCATTTATGGTTCGCGCGGTTCCAACGGAGTGGTTCTCATTACCACCAAACGGGGCAACAAGGGTGAAGCTAAATTTTCTTATGAAGGATTGTACGGTGTACAGCGCCAAGCTAAGCGCATGGAAGTCATGGACCTGAAAGAATTTGCAGAATACAGCAACGAAATTGCCTCTGAAACTTCCGGCCGGGATATGCGGGACGAATTCCGCGATCCTTCTTTGTTGGGGCATGGAACCAATTGGCAGGATGCCGTTTTTCAGATTGCTCCGATGCAATCACATACTGTTAGCGCATCGGGAGGTACCGAAGCCGTCCGTTATTTCGTGGCCGGTTCGTATATGGATCAAGACGGAACGGTTATCGGTACGACGTTCAACCGGTCTTCCTTCCGTGCCAATCTGGATGCCCAGATGAAGAAATGGCTCAAGTTGGGTATGAATTTCAGTTATTCCAAAACCCACGAACGGTTAGGGCTTGCCGACAGTGACGAAGGCATCATCAATACGGCATTGCTTTCTACGCCTGATGTGCCTATTTACGACCTGGAAGGCCATTACACCAGCGTGTCGCGCGAAGGAGTGGCTTCCCGCATCAATCCCATTGCGAAGGCATTGGATGAAGACAATTTGTTGGACCGTAATAACTTGCTTGGAAATATTTATTTGGATATCAACTTGATGCAAGGTCTGGTGTTGCATTCCGAATATGCCACCAGCTTGGGCGGTTCCAAGGCGGAACGGTTCAGGCCTACCGCCACATACGGCACGTGGAAACGAACCATCAATAGCGATGCTTGGCAGACCAACAGCGACAATTACTGGCAATTAAAAAATTACCTGACGTATAATAAGGAATTCGGATTGCACAAAGCCACCCTCATGTTGGGGCAAGAAACGTCTGAGTCCAGCTATGAATATCAGAGCATCACGGCGACGAATCTGCCCGACAATTCCGTCCACAGCCCTCAATTGGGTACCGATCCGGTCATTACTTCCGGTATGGGAAGCTGGGCCATGGTTTCAGCTTTCGCTCGTGGCAGTTGGAACTACGCCGATAAATATTATGCCACTTACACGTTCCGCCGGGACGGATCTTCCAATTTCGGTCCAAAGAACCGCTGGGCTCCGTTCCATTCCATGGCAGTGTCCTGGAGAATGAGCAATGAAGACTTCTGGGGCAGTATCAAGGAAACCATCAATGACGCCAAATTGCGTTTCGGTTGGGGACAGACCGGAAACCAAAGCATCGGCAGCTATTTGTGGGGCGCTTCCATTTCCAATATGGATACAGGATTGGGAGAAGGTTATCGACAGAGCAGAATCGCCAATCCGTACATCCAATGGGAAACCCAGGAACAATACAACCTCGGGTTGGATCTTTCTGTCCTGAACAAACGCATCGACCTGACATTGGATTTATATAAGAAGATGTCTAAAGACATGTTGATGCAGGCCCAGCTTCCTTCCTACATGGGAACGCGAGGCAATGTCTCCAGCGCCTTGGCGGCACCTTATGGAAATTACGGGACCATTGAGAACAGAGGTCTTGAAATCAGTCTGAATACGCACAACTTCCAGGGCAATTTCCTCTGGGATACGGAAGCTCAGCTGTCTTTCAACAAAAACAAACTGATAGCCCTGGACGGTACGGACAATGCTGCCATCGAAGGCTACGGCCAATGGAGCGACGTGGTTTCCAGAACGGAAATCGGCGAATCTATGTACAATTTTTATGGTTATGTAACCGATGGTATCTACCAGGACAAGGAAGATATCGAAAACAGCCCGGCAGTACTTGCCGATGGAAAATACAGTCGTACCGGCACCGTGTATCCCGGCGATATCAAGTTCAAGGATATCAGTGGTCCGGATGGAAAACCGGATGGAGTAATCAGCGAATATGACCGAACCAACATCGGTTCTCCGATGCCCAAGTTTACATTTGGTCTTAACAATACCTTCAGGTACAAAAATTTTGATCTGAATGTCTTCGTGAACGGGTCGTATGGAAACAAGGTGTTCAACTACATGTCACGCAACCTTTCCAATATGGAATCCTTGTGGAACAATCAGTTGTCTGTTGTGAACAGGCGTGCCAAACTGGTGGCCATCGATGAGACCATTACCTATCCGCGTGTCAATTCGACAGGCAATACCATCTACAATTGGTTTGATGATATCGACAATGTCCGGGTGTCCAATTCCGGTACAAATGTGCCTCGTGCCATTCAGCAAAATCCGAATGACAACGACCGCATTTCCGATCGCTATATTGAAGACGGTTCCTACCTGCGCATCAAGAACATCGTATTCGGTTACAATGTGCCGGCCAACATGCTTCGGAAATACAATATCGAGGCTTTGCGAGTATATACCAACATCCAAAATCTGCTGACGTGGACCAAGTACTCCGGATTCGATCCTGAAATCGGGGCCAGCCCTGCCAGTCCAAATGTCTATGGATTGGATAATGGACGTTATCCTTCCCCACAGGTGTATTCCTTCGGATTCAATCTCACGTTTTAAACTATGAAAGGAAAATATATGAAAAATCTGACGATAAAGAGTTTGGCGATAGCCACCGTCCTGATGGCCGGATTTTCTTCCTGCGAAGATTTTCTGGACCGCCCTACGGAAGACAGTTATTCCATTGATGGTTTTTATCAGACGGATGAACAGTGTTTCCAATCTGTGAATCCGATCTATAATTCACCTTGGTACGACTTTCAACGTGGCTTTGTGAAGATCGGCGATGTTTTGGCCGGTAACATGTATTACAGCACTGACGATGCCTATCAGTCTTTTGTACTGAAATCGAGCGACGATGCCTTGCGGAATGCTTCGGCTTCCCTGTGGTCTGTCAATGCTTATTGCAACAGTGTCATCCAGAATATTGACATGAAAGCCGGTCCGGATGTCACAACGTACGCCAAAAATACGGTAAAGGGTGAAGCGATGACCTGGAAAGCCATGGCTTATTTCTTTCTGGTTCGTTGTTTTGGCGCTGTGCCCATTATCCACGACAATGCGAAGATGATTTCTGATAAAAATTATAATGGAGTGTACAAGGCCCCTGAAGCAGACGTTTACACCTATATCATCAAGACGTTGGAAAAAGCGATCGAACTTTTGCCAGAAAAGAATGATCCGGGACGCATCGATAAATATGGGGCTTACGGATTGCTTTCCAAGGTCTATCTCACTCGTTCCGGATTGGGTCATTCCGACGCCGGTGTACGGGATGAGAACGATTTGGAAAAAGCGGCTGAATATGCCGGCTATGTCATCGAAAAGAGCGGCAGAGTGCTGGTTCCGAAGTATTCGGATATTTTTCGCCTGGCTAACAACTTCAACGATGAAAGCCTGATAGCCTGGAGATGGACGGTGGGAGCCCAGTGGACTTCGCAGAATACCCTTCAGTCTGACCTTGCTCTGAATAATTTTTCGGAATTTGCTGATACCTGGGGTACTTGGGTTGGAATATCCATCGATTTGGAACAAGCTTTCGGCGAAGATGCCTCCAGCCTGACTCGCAACAACACCGACGCCCGTCGCAAGGCAACGATGATGATGCAGGGTGATCATTACGAGTATTTCTGGCAGGATAAAGGCGGTTTTGACTACGACTGGACCAAGGCGGCAACTCAAGGAGTCACATATGGCAGCGGTACCGGTTCCAACTGCGTGAAGCATATCGTCGGCAACAACTACGATCATGAACTGGGATCCGGTATGGGCATGGCTCGTATGGCCACGGCGTTGAGTACTCATATCCTTCGTCTGGCTGACGTTTACCTGATCTACGCAGAAGCGGTGTTGGGCAACAACGCCTCCACCTCAGATGCCAAGGCCTTAGCTGCATTTAATGCCGTTCGTGGCAGAAGTGTAAAAAACTATGTTGACAAGACATCCATCACGTTTGACGATATCTTCAAAGAACGTCGACTCGAATTGGCCGGAGAAGGGGACAACTGGTACGATTTTGTCCGTTTGAGTTATTACAAACCGGACGATGCAAGAGCACGCCTGGCCGCACAGGAACGTGGCTATTGGAACAATCTGGAAGCTTGGTATAAAGGCCAGCTGGCCGACAAGTCCACCGTGACCATCGGATCCTGGAAGGTCAATGCCAGCGACATTGAATTCACCATACCGTTCCCGGACACAGACTTGGCTATGAATCCGCATTTGAGCGAAGCCCCTGTTGCATTTGACTTTAGTTCCATTGGATATTAAAACGAGTAACACTATGAAACGAGCATGCTTGTATAAAGCGTCCAAGTAAGTGCTAATCTGGGCATGCGGTGTTACATATGGCTTTAATGTAAAAAAATTAAATACGATCATATGAAAAATATATTGAAATCAACCATGAAAATCGTTGCTTCTGCGATGGCTTTGCTGACGTTATTCGCTTTGCCTGCTTGCGACGATAATCCGGATGAATATGTCATTACGGGTGGCGAACCAACGGTGGATTATATCCGCCTGCCCGATGCTCTCAGTTCCGATTCTCTGTTGACACATGCTTTCATGGGAACCACTATTGCGCTCATTGGTGAAAATATGACCAGTGTGAAGGAAGTTTGGTTTAACAACGTGCAGGCTACACTCAATTCCAGTCTCATCAAATCGGATGTCTTGATTTTGAGCGTACCCAGTACCATCCCGACCAATGTGACGAACAAGATCTATCTGATCAACAAGAATAAGGATACCGTGACCTATCATTTTGGTGTGGATGTTCCTTCTCCGATCTTGAATACCCTGACGTGTGAATATGCCAATGCAGGAGATATCATCACCATCAATGGCAATTACTTCCTTTCCGTAGCAGGTTCTGACGTGCCGGAAGTTTATTTTACTCCCAACATCAAGGCGGAAGTCGTGTCTTACACGTTAACCCAACTGAACGTCAAGGTTCCGGCTGCCGCTACCGAAGGCCCCATCACCATGAAAAGCCGTTATGGCTCCACGCGTTCTACCTTCCGTTTCCGTGATTCCAGAGGAATGATTTTGGATTGGGACAATACCAATGCCTCAGGTGGTTGGCGTAGCGGTGTCATTGCCAATACCAATCCGACGGGCATCACCGGAAACTACGTACGCTTTACAGGAACGATGAAAGGTGGTGCCGGTGAAACCTGGAATGAGGATGCTTTTGCTTTCAACCTATGGGGGACATCCAACGGACGTCCGGAAGGAGACCTTTTCTCCATTCCGGTGGAAAATGCCGTACTGAAATTTGAGGTGAATGTGACGCAGGCCTGGTCTGCCGGAGCCCTCCAGATGATTTTTACGTCTTGGAGTACTTCCGGTACGAACGGTTACGTCGGAGATGCCACTTATCCGAGAGGCCTATGGATCCCGTGGGAAGGATCTGGCTCTTATACGACGAATGGTTGGATCACCGTATCCATTCCTCTCAAAAATTTCAAGTATAATGCTTCTGGAGCAGAAGTCGGTAAACTCACGGCCGGAAATTGCGGCGGTTTGACCTTCTTCGTTTTCAATGGTGGTGTGAAAGGTACGGACTGTACCCCGAACATCTGCATTGACAACATTCGTGTGGTACCTGCTGAATAACCTTAAACAATGACCATTATGCGAAAACTATTTTTGAAATATATGACGGCAGGTCTCATGGCTTGCCTCTTGCTGGGCAGTTTGACCCTCACATCGTGCGATACCACGAATGAAGCTTCCGAGAAAGTGGAGCTCAAGGTGTTCGGTCCGAGTCCGGCTTTGCGCGGAGGAGAATTGGAATTCATCGGCTTGAACCTGGACAAGGTGACGGCCATTATTCTACCCGAAAACATCGAAGTGACGGTCATCACAGTCATCAGTCCTACCACGATCAAGATTGTGATTCCGCAGGATGCCAAGCCTGGCAAAATCACGTTGAAAACCCCCGACGGGGATATTTTGACAAAGACCGATTTATCGTTTTCCGAGCCAATCTCCATTGGCAGTATTACCCCACTTACCATCAAGGCCGGTGATGAGTTTACGATCAATGGTGATTATCTGAACCTCATCAAACAGGTGATTTTCAACGACAACATCGTTGTAGATAGCTCCAGTTTCAACAGCCAGACCCGCTACCAGATCAAGGTGACGGTGCCCAAGGAAGCACAGAGCGGCAAGATTATCATTTCCAATGGGCAGGAAATACCCATTCTGGTCTATTCAGACACGATCGTCGCCGTTACGCTGCCGGCCTTGACCGGCATGAGCCCCAATCCTGTAAAACCGGGTGAGAACCTGACGGTATCTGGTACCGATTTTCAGCTGATCAAATCGGTGATTTTCGCAGACAACCTGGTGGATTCGACTTTTGTTTCCAGGTCGAACACGTCGTTCACGGTGAAGGTCCCGGCTGCTGCCAAAGTGGGAAGGTTCAAGCTGGTGGCTTATTCTCAAGTGGAAGTACAATCATCAGAAGATCTGAAACTAGTGGCTCCCGTCATCACTGGCATAGCTCCGAATCCGGTCAAGAGCGGACAAACGCTGACGATCACCGGTACAGACCTCGATCTGGCCACTACCGTGACGTTCGGCGGAAGTAAAACGGGAAACATCACGACTCAGACAGCCACTTCCATTAGTGTCACGGTTCCCGAAACAGCGGTTGAGGGCAAAGTCGTCCTCAGTACCAAATCCGGTCAAACGGCTGAAAGTGCCAACCTGACCTTTATTAAGCCGGCCATTGCAACTATTGCTCCGCTTTCTTTGACCGCGGGAGGTGATATTACCATCACCGGTACTAATCTGGACCTTGTCAAGCAAGTCATATTTGGCGGTGGCCTTTCCGTTGACGCGATTCCGGCCTCTTCTACCTCACTGACAGTGACGACTCCGACAGCGGCCGTTTCCGGCAAGATCACCTTGGTCGCAAAGAACGGAGATCTGGTGGAATCGACCGACGAATTGACGCTCTCGGCAGCCAACAAACCCGTTATTACTAGCATCACATTTATTGTCAAACCTGGAGCATTGTTGACCATCACCGGCACCAAGCTCCATCTGGTCAGGGATGTCGTATTCCAGAATGGCGTCACAGCAACCGACTATGGTGACCGTACCTCTACCAAACTGGAAGTGTATGTCCCGACGAATGCGAAAAACGGCAAGGTTACCTTGACGTTGAAAGCGTATGACGGGAGCGAAGTCGTTTCTCCGGAATTTACCGTGTCCGGTACGGATCCGATAACGGCTGACACCAAGATGATTTATGATTTCAACGTACGTACCACCGATTGGCACGCTGTCGATTGGGATAACTGGGGCAGTTCATATGATGCTGCCGCTTGTAAGGCCCTTGGCTATATCGTTTTGGTCTCACATCCGGGTTGGTGGGTGCTTGGATGCAACCATCCTGATCCGAACGGTGGCTGGCCTTCCGTAAACTCTGACAATTATGTGTTCAAAGTGGATATCAAGACAACGACGCCCATCAAGATCACGGGCAATTATGAGTTTCAGTTCATGATCGGCGGCGAGACCCTTTCTTCTCAGCTTATCGTCAATGGAGACTACATCACGACAGGTGGAGAATGGGCTACATTAACCATACCTATAGCCGGAAAGCTTTCGAATCCGACCCTTAGCAGCGGTAATTTTGGTATCGTCCTGAATTCTTCGGATGCCGGAACGGATTTTGCAGGGCTGTGTTTTGACAACATGCGCTTTGATCCGAAATAAAAGCCTTTTATTTTTTAGTTCTATACTTAGGTTAGTAAAGAATGGGGAGTTGTTCTTCGGAACGCTCCTCATTCGAAAAGGATTCGTTTATCATTTTTTCATTCAATTCCTTTATGTTCAAAAAACAAGCCTTCCGATGGGGTTTCCTGTTTGTTTTGGTGCTCTTTTTAACCAACTGCAAGCCTGAAAATGACGGCGACAAAGAGGGCCCAGCCTTGACGAGCAGTACACCGGAACCGGGCGACACAGCCGTAGCCTTAGGCACGATCCTGGAATTGAAATTCTCCGAAAAATTTTATCTTATAGACAATCCTCAGATTACCCTAAACGGAAAGGTCGTGAAGGCGGCACTTTCTTACCAAAAGCTGACCATCGACACGGAGTTGACGGGCAACACTTCGTATATCCTTGAAATTCCGGCCGGAACTCTTTACGACGATGCCGGAAATTACAACAAAAGCCTTTTACTGCCGTTCAAGACCGTCAAAGGCATTGCTCCGGAAGGAACTGTGTTTGAAGCGGAAAAGGCGACGTTGACAGGCTCTGCCGCTGTCGCAACCAGCCTGAACGGCTATTCCGGAACTGGATACGTCAGCTCAGGAGACGGGAATGTGACCTTTAGCGTCCAGGCTGACCAAGACGGCTATTATCGGTTGACGGTGCGCTACCATACCATGTCCAGTGCAAAGCAAAACGATCTGTATGTGGATGATGGTTTGATCTGCACATTGTCCTTTGAGGCGGTGTCTTTCTGGACGACCCTTTCTGCGGGTGAGATCTACCTCACCGCCGGCGTCCATAGTTTGTCATTGGTCAAGAACTGGGGGTGGACCAACTATGATTACGTGACGTTGGCCTACGACTCAGCCGGATTGACTCCCTTCCGGATTGCCGCATCGTTGGTCACCCCGAATCCATCGTCACAGGCTGTTCGAGTCTACGATTTTCTGAAGGGAAATTTTGGGAGCAAGGTACTTTCTGGGACGATGGCGGCATACAGCACCAATATTACGGAAGCCACTTGGGTACATGAGCATACCGGCAAATGGCCGGCGCTGACTTGCTTCGACTTCGTTGACCATACCAATCCGAACCAGAATTGGGTGAACTATTCCGCTCCATTCACGCTGGGCGCCGACTGGTGGAACAACAACGGCCTGGTAGCGCTGATGTGGCATTGGCGCGATCCGCTCACCAAATCGGGTTCGATGTACACGTATTCCTCTTCGAAGCCATCCGGAACCACGTTCGACGTGTCCAATGTGACGGATACGACGTCCAATGAGTACCAGGCTATGATCGTTGACCTTGATGTGATAGCCGGTTACCTGAAACAATTTCGCGATGCCGGCATACCGGTGCTCTGGCGGCCGTTGCACGAGGCATCTGGTACCTGGTTCTGGTGGGGTGCCAAAGGTCCGGTTCCCTTCAAGACATTATGGAAACTAATGTTCAATCGCTTCACCAACGTGCATGGCCTCAACAATCTGATTTGGGTCTGGACTAGTGATGCGAATGCTTCTACTGTCGATTGGTATCCGGGTGACGAGTATGTAGACTTGATCGGTATGGATATCTATCCCGGTGAAAATCAACACGGTTCACAGTATTATTCTTTTAACCGGATCCGGAAACTATTCGGAGGCAGAAAGCTGATCACGCTCAGCGAATGTGGTTCCGTGCCTGATCCGGCGTCCATGAAAGCCTATGGTGACATGTGGTCGTACTTTATGCCATGGAACGGCTATTACACGGAGTCGGACAGCCATAACGGCGCGGCTTGGTGGAACAAGTTCTTCAGCTACGATTATGTGGTGACTCGTGATCAAATGCCCAATCTTAAATAAGTCAGCTATGAAACGAATGCTCATACTACTTTCTTTCGTCTGTTTGCTTAATGTCGGAAAGACGTTGGAAGCGCAGGCACAATTTTCCGAACTGGTGCTTGACGACCAATGGAAGTTCGCCATCGGTGACCAGCCGGATGGCGCTTCTCCCAGTTTGGACGATCGTGAATGGAAGGTCATCAGCTCCTCCAAATGTTGGGAGGACCAAGGCTTTCCAGACCGGGACGGTTTCGGTTGGTACCGTAAGCAAGTCGTCTTGCCTGAGACGTTGAAAGCACAGGTTCAGAAATATGGTGGCATCATGATACGGTATACGAATGCGGACGATGCCGATGAATTTTATTTCAATGGCCGTCGCATCGGAGTAACGGGTGGAATGCCGCCGGAATATGTCAGCAAATACGGTCAGAAGCGAGTGTATGTCGTCCCTGCCGGCTATGTCCTTTTCGGCCGGCCCAATGTCATGGCTGTTCGTGTCTACGACGGAGTAGGAGGGGGCGGCCTGATAACGGACCATACGCTGGTGCGTCCTTTGGGTGTTACAGATGCCATCAAGCTGCAATGGGATTTTCCGGCCGACCAATGGGTATTCATGCAGGGCCAAAAACAGGAAATGACGTTGTCGTTGAAAAATACGGTTCGGGAGAATGCCAGATTCAATGTGGTGCTGGTGCTGAAGACCGACATGTATGCACCGGTGGACAGTATCGTCCGGTCCTTTACGCTGAAACCAGGAGCCAGTCTTTCCGCCAACGTGCCTTTCCATTTGCCCACTCCCGGTTTTTACCGCTGTACCCTGTTTGTTGAGAAAGAGGGGGTCATCGGCAACGTCGAAAAATTCAACATCGGATACGAACCTGAAAAAATTGTCTCTCCCGTCGATGCCAAGCCCGATTTTGAAGCCTTCTGGAAGCAATCGCTGGTCGAACTGAAAAAAGTGAATCCGGAATACCGGATGGAACTCATTCCGGAACGGTCCACCGGTGCCCGAAACATCTATCATGTGTGGATGAAGTCGTTCGGGGAGCTCACCATCGAAGGCTTTTACGCTGTGCCCAAGACTCCCGGCAAGTATCCGGCCATCATCTATTATATGGGGTATGGTTCCGAACCTTGGTATCCGCTCACCGACGGTGAACCCGGCTTTGCCAGCTTTGTGCTTTCCGTGCGTGGGCAGGGTATCCAGAAGGCCATCCAGAAAGATTTCTGGGGCGATTGGCTCATTTGGGGGCTGGATAGCAAGGAAAACTACTACTACCGTGGAGCCTTCATGGATCTGGTGCGTGGAGTGGATTTCCTAGTTTCTCGTCCTGAAGTGGACGCCGATCGGATTGTTGCCGAAGGTGGAAGCCAAGGTGGAGCCTTCACGTTGGCTGCCTGTGCTCTGGACCATCGCATCAAGGCTGCTGCTCCGGCCGTACCGTTCCTGTCCGATTACCGCGACTATTTCCGGATTGTGAGCTGGCCCCGCAGCGCCTTCGAAACCTATCTCGCCCTTCATCCGGACAAGACTTGGGAACAGGTATACGACATACTGACCTACTTCGACATCAAGAACCTGGCCGGATGGATCCAGTGTCCCATATTGATGGCTGCCGGATTGCAGGATGAGGTTTGTCCGAATCACACCAATTTTGTCGGTTATAATCTGATCCGATCGGAAAAACAGTACCGGATATACCGTGAACAGGGACACGGAACCCCGGTGGAATGGAACGATCTGCACATGGATTTTTTCAAAAAGAAACTCGGAATGTAAGTTGTTATGAAAAACCCTATTCATATGCTCTCCTTGTTGGCGGTTCTATGGACGCCCATTATGGTGTCTGCTCAGCAATCAGTGGATGTTGAGGCGTTGCTGAAACGGATGAGTCTGCAGGAAAAGGTCGGACAGATGGCTCAGGTGACCATTGATGTTTTTGTGGACCAGAAAACTTATCAGCCGGTTGATTCCATGATCAGAAAAGGCATCGTGGACTATCGCATCGGATCGGTGCTGAACACATGGGACAATGTGGCCCATAGCCCGGAAGAATGGAACCGGATGGTGAAATTACTTCAACAACAGACACGGAAGACACCGTTGACAATTCCGTTGATCTATGGGGTCGACGCCATCCATGGGGCGACCTATACTAAAGGTGCGACGATGTTTCCACAACAAATAGCACAGGCGGCCACTTTTAACCGTCAGTTAGTGAGAGCTTGCGCTGAAATGTCTGCCTATGAAACCCGTGCATGTTCCTTACCCTGGAACTTTTCACCGGTATTGGATCTTGGAGTGGATCCCCGCTGGCCTCGTCTGTGGGAGACTTTCGGGGAAGATCCGTACTTGGTGTCAGCTTTGGGTACCGAAATGGTACACGGTTATCAGGGCTCGAAGGGACCTGACATCGACGGTCTGCATCTGGCGGCATGTGCCAAGCATTATCTGGGATATTCTGTGCCGGTTTCGGGCAAAGACCGGACTCCGGCCAGCATTCCGGATCCTGTACTTAGGGAATATCACTTGCCTCCTTTTCAAGCGGCTGTCGATGCCGGTCTTTCTTCCATTATGGTCAATTCCGGCCTTATCAATGGTGAACCGGTTCATGCCAGCAAACGCATCATAACTGATTTGCTCAAAAATGAGCTGAAATTTGAAGGGGTGGTCGTCACCGATTGGAACGATATTGAGAATCTTT
This sequence comes from Bacteroidota bacterium, assembly GCA_030706285.1. GTDB lineage: Bacteria > Bacteroidota > Bacteroidia > Bacteroidales > UBA1402 > UBA8389. The sequence goes on along the minus strand of JAUZOU010000003.1, from coordinate 11,993 downwards.
ACCGGAGAGATCGCGTGGCTTCCTCTCGCAAGGATGCTGTCCGTTTGGCCGTCAATGCAGGGATTGACATGTCCATGATACCCTACGACTTCCGGTTCTGTGACGATCTGATCGAACTAGTCAACGAAGGAAGTGTCTCCATGACGCGTATCGACGATGCCGTACGGCGTATACTGAAGCTAAAACAGCGGCTTGGCCTTTTTGACAAGGCTTGGGATGACCGAAAGGATTATCCGGAATTTGCCAGTGCTGCCCATCAGGCGAAAGCCCGTGAAACCGCAGCAGAAGCCATTACGCTTTTAAAAAACGAGGATGGTGTGCTGCCGTTCAAAAAAGGGATTCGTTTGTTGGTGACCGGTCCGAATGCCCATTCCATGCGTGCCCTCAACGGCGGTTGGTCCTACTCTTGGCAAGGTGAGAAAGCGCCCCGTTTTACGGAACCCTATCATACCATACTCGAAGCGTTGCAACAGACATTCGGGAGCGACAGGGTGACCTACGTGCCGGGCGTCCGTTATGTGGAAGGTGGCAAGTATTGGGAGGAAACGGTAGATAACATGGATGAAGCCGTCAAAGCTGCCGCTTCCGTCGATGCCGTGGTGCTTTGCCTCGGTGAGAACAGTTACGCGGAAAAGCCCGGCGATTTGCAGGACCTCTATCTTTCGGACCTGCAGACACAGTTGGCGCAGCGATTGGTTGCTACAGGCAAGCCTATCGTGCTGGTGCTTAACGAAGGACGTCCGCGCATCATCAGCCGTTTCGAGAAGGATATGAAAGCCGTTCTAATGACCTATCTTCCGGGAAATTATGGGGCTGATGCCTTGGCTGACCTTTTGTGCGGAGCTGTGAATCCGAGTGGCAAACTTCCGTTTAACTATCCGCGCTATCCGCAGTCTCTCATTCCGGATTGGCATAAATATGCAGAGGAACAACTAAAGGCCGAAGGTATGTATAACTATGAATCCGATTATTCTCCTCAATGGGAGTTTGGGACAGGCCTGAGCTATACCAGTTTCCGCTATGACCGGCTGAGGCTGTCTTCTACGACTGTGCGGGCCGGGGACAATCTGGAGGTGTCGGTGGACGTCACCAATACGGGGAAGCTCCAAGGCAAGGAGGCCGTCCTGCTCTACCTATCCGATCTGGTGGCTTCCCTCGCTCCCGATAAGCGTAGGTTGAAAGGGTTTGACAAAATCAGTCTGAATTCGGGAGAAACCAAGACTGTCACCTTTACGTTGACTCCGAAAGAGATGAGCTTCATCGACTCCGAAAACCGTCAGACGCTTGAACCCGGTGATTTCGAGGTTCGGACAGGCTCGTTGATTGCGAGGTTTACCGTGATTGCCTCCGAAAACGATGCGAAGAAGCCCCAAGGCATTGTCCAGAAGCAAGGCTGCCATTTTGTAATTAACGGAAGGCCGTATCGCTTCATTGGTGCCAATTTCTGGTATGGCGCCATCCTCGGTTCGCCGGGGAGAGGAGGTGACCGTGTCCGGTTGCTGCGGGAACTAGACCTGATGAAGGCGAACGGCATCACCAACCTGCGCGTGCTCATCGGGGCGGACGGTCCCAATGGAGTGCCGACGAAAGTAGAGCCGACCCTGCAGCTGAAACCAGGTGTGTACAACGATTCCATTTTTGACGGACTCGATTTTCTATTGTCGGAACTGGGAAAACGCGACATGAAGGCGGTGCTCTTTTTTACCAATGCCTGGGAATGGTCCGGTGGATACGGGCAATACCTGGAATGGGCGGGCAAGGGAAAAGCGCCCATCCCCAATATTGATGGTTGGCCGGCCTACCTGAATTTTGTCAAACAATATGCCTTTTGTGACAGCTGCACGGAATTATTGAAACATCATATTCGTCATGTTCTGGAGCGCCAAAACTGCTACAATGGCCGGAAATATACGGAAGACCCGGCTATTTTTGCCTGGGAAATCGGTAACGAGCCGCGTGCTTTTTCGGAAGAGGGCAAACCGGCATTTTCTCGTTGGCTCCGCGACATTTCCGCCTACATCAAATCGCTCGACTGCCATCACCTGGTCACGATCGGGACCGAAGGAAAACACGGTTGCGAGGAAGACCTCAAGCTGTTTGAAGAGACCCATGCCGACCCGAACATCGATTACTTGGTCATGCACATCTGGCCCAAAAACTGGAGCTGGCTTGACGTGAAAGACATTCCGGGTTCCTTGGGAAAAAGCGTGGACAGCACCGTTGCCTACATGGAAGAACATGAAGCGGTGGCCAGAAAACTTCAAAAGCCCATCGTCCTCGAAGAATTCGGCTTCCCGCGAGATCATCACCGGTACGAACCGACGGATGGGACGGTTTGCCGGGATGCCTATTATCAGTCCGCTTTTGAACGCATTCTCCGGTCATCTGCCACAGACGGCGTTTTGGCAGGCTGCAACATTTGGGCCTGGGGTGGGTTTGGGCGACCCCGCCATCTGTACTGGCAACCCGGCGACGATTATCTGGGAGACCCGGCGCAAGAAGAACAAGGGCTGAATTCGGTCTTTAACGTCGATCAGACCGTGCCGTTAATCAAAAAATATGCCTCTTTGCTTTCAAAGGAACCTGTTATAGCCGACTCATTGGCCACGGACCGGACCAAAGCGCTTTTTGCGAATCTTCGAAAAAGCCTGGGCAAGGGCATCCTATTTGGCCATCAGGACGATCCGGCCTATGGACACAACTGGTTCAACGAATCCGGACGGTCTGATGTTAAGGAGACGGCAGGTGACTATCCGGCCGTTGTAGGTTGGGAGTTGGGTGGTCTGGACGTAGGTGCCGGCAGGAATCTGGATTCTGTTGCCTTTACCGACATGCGTCGCCTGATGCGCGAAGTCTACGACCGGGGTTCGGTCAATACGGTCAGTTTCCATGCCTTCAACATCGCCACCGGCAAAGATGCCTGGGACTGTGCCCAGGATACTGTTGTTCGGAGTATCCTGCCAGGAGGTGTACATCATGAGGCTTATCTGAAAAGGCTTGACCGGCTAGCCGATTTTTTCTTCAGTCTTAAAGCGGCCGACGGAAAGCCCATCCCTGTCATTTTCCGGATGTATCACGAAATGAGCGGGACTTGGTTTTGGTGGGGCTCCCGTCAATGCACGCCCGAAGAATACAAGGCCCTTTACCGCATGACCGAGGCGTATCTGCGCGATGTCCGGCAGGTGCATCAACTCTTGTATGCCTTTTCGCCGAACGACGTAAAAGAAGAGGCCGACTTCCTGACTTATTATCCTGGAGACAAGTGGGTCGACGTGGTCGGTTTTGATTTCTACCTGCATTGGGACAAGACGGACCGGTCCGTGGCTGATTATCGTCAACGAATGAGCGAAGGTCTTCGGACAGTGACCGATTATGCACGCAAAACCGGAAAAATACCCGTCCTGGCCGAGACCGGTCTGGAAGGCATTCTGATCCCTGACTTTTACACCAATGTGCTGGCTCCTTTGATCGAGCCGTTCGATATCAGCTATATCCTGCTTTGGAGAAATGCGTATGCCGCTTCCCTGAAACATCATTTTTATGTGCCTTATGCCGGACATCCGGCAGCGAACGATTTTAAACGATTCACTCAATCCCGTAAAATTTGGCTGAGTGAGGATCTGCCAGATCTTTACTCGACGGCTGATATCCAATATTGACCCTAAAAACAGAACAATATGACAGACTTCAAGATGGCTTTGGAAAAATTGAAAGCTGACCACGAACGCTTGATCGCCAGAAAAAATAGCCCTGTAGAAACAGCCGGAAACGGTATTTTCGAACGGTATGAACATCCGGTGATCACTGCAGCGCATGTCCCCCTTGAATGGCGATACGATCTTGACCCGAAGACCAATCCTTATTTATTGGAACGCATCGGAGTCAATGCTACCCTAAACGCCGGAGCTGTCAAATGGCAAGGAAAGTATCTGTTAGTGGTGCGAGTGGAGGGCTATGACCGCAAATCTTTTTTTGCCGTGGCCGAAAGTCCCAATGGCATCGACAACTTTCGCTTTTGGGATGAACCCTGTACCATACCCGAGACCGAAAATCCAGATACGAACGTGTATGACATGCGTCTGACCGTACACGAGGACGGCTGGATCTACGGCGTGTTCTGCAGCGAACGCAAAGACCCTGCCGCTCCGGCGGGCGACTTGTCCTCCGCCGTGGCTGCTGCCGGCATCGTCCGCACAAAAGACCTGAAAACGTGGCATCGGCTGCCTGACCTGATCTCCGGCAGCCAACAACGGAACGTCGTGTTGCATCCTGAGTTCGTAGACGGCAAGTATGCACTGTACACCCGTCCACAGGAAGGATTCATCGAAACAGGGAAAGGTGGCGGCATCGGCTGGGCGCTGGTAGATGACATCAGCCATGCTTCCGTGAATGAGGAAATCATTATCAATCATCGTAACTATCACACAATAAAGGAATTGAAAAACGGGGAGGGACCTCATCCCATCCGGACGAACCAAGGTTGGCTGCATTTGGCGCATGGGGTGCGAAATTGTGCTGCAGGATTGCGATATGTATTGTATCTTTATCTGACGGATTTGCAGGATCCGGCCAAGTTGTTGGCGGAACCGGCCGGATACTTAATGGCACCAGAGGGTGACGAACGTACCGGGGATGTGTCCAACGTCTTGTTTTCCAACGGATGGATAGCGGACGAAGATGGGAAAGTCTTCATTTATTATGCCTCTTCCGATACCCGCATGCATGTGGCCACCTCTACCGTGGAAAAGCTGTTGGACTATTGTCTGAATACACCGGCCGACGGTTTTCGTTCCGCTGCTTCGGTGGCATCCGTCAAGGCTTTGATAGCCAAAAATAAGCAACTCCATCTCTAATACCTGATGCCATGCAAAAACAAAGAATAATAACTTCCGTTTTATTCTTTTTACTTATAATGCCGTTGCAGGCTCAAAAATCCGAAGGCCTTGCGCTAACTCCTCCTATGGGGTGGAACAGCTGGAATAAGTTCGGCTGCGATGTCAACGAGACCAAGATCCGGGAAGTGGCAGATGCGTTGGTTGCCTCCGGCCTGAAAGATGCCGGGTATGAATACATCGTGATTGACGACTGTTGGCAAGGAGAACGGGACGCACAAGGTTTCATCACCGCGAATGCCGAACGCTTTCCTTCAGGCATCACTGCTTTGTCCGAATACATCCATGCGAAAGGGCTGAAATTTGGCCTTTATTCGTGTGCCGGTGACAAGACGTGCGGCGGACATCCCGGCAGTCGCGGGCATGAATGCCAGGATGCGCTCATGTATGCCAAATGGGGAGTGGATTACCTCAAATACGATTGGTGTTTCACCGAAAAGCTGAATGCGGAAGGAGCCTACATCACCATGAGCAGGGCCCTGAAAGAGTCCGGCCGCCCCATCGTGTTCAGCCTATGTGAGTGGGGAGGAAGCAAGCCTTGGACCTGGGCCAGGGACGTAGGCCATCTGTGGCGTACCACCGGTGACATCTACAACTGCTTCGATTGTGTGAAAAAATGGGACACCTGGAATTCCTGGGGTGTCATGCAAATAGTGGACATGCAGGACGGCTTGCGCGTCTATGCCGGCCCCGGGCACTGGAACGATCCCGACATGCTTGAAGTCGGAAACGGCATGCCTGTGAACGAAGACCGGGCCCATTTCACTCTGTGGTGCCTGTTGGCTGCCCCTCTGATGGCAGGCAACGACCTTCGGAACATGACCATCGAGACCTACGACATCTTGTCCAACAAAGATTTGATCTCCATTGACCAGGATTCTTTGGGTATCCAGGGATTCCGCCATCAGGTGAAAGACAGTGTGGAAACCTGGCTGAAACCCTTGACTAACGGTGAATGGGCTATTTGCTTCCTGAATCGTAGTACGTCGCCAAAAAATTGGGAGCTTGACTGGAAAACATTTTCGGTGACCGACTCTCTTTCCGGAAGAGTGCTTGATACGGGGAAAACCCTTTACAAGGCCCGCGATGTCTGGAGGAAGAAAAACGCCGGCGGCACCCGTAAACAGCTGAAAGCGATCATCCCGGCTCATGACGTGCTTTGTTTGAAACTGATACCATGAAGTGTCCCCTTTTGGATTGTTTTACAACGATCAATCAATTAAGCTGTTCTTGTTAGAAAATAAACACAACTATTCGACTAGACCTATGGTAGTTCCCAAGCTTCGTTTGAAAGAAAAAATCGGTTATGGATTCGGTGATGCTGCCGCTTCCATGTTCTGGAAATTGTTTTCCATGTATCTCATGTTTTTCTATACCGATATATTCGGAATCTCCGCTGCCGTAGTAGGCACCATGTTTTTGGTTACCCGTATCTGGGATGCCGCCTTCGACCCTTTCGTGGGCGTGCTTTCAGACCGTACAGAAACAAAATGGGGTAAATTTCGTCCTTATCTGCTGTGGGTGATGGTTCCCTTCGGTATCATCGGAGTAATTACCTTTTCTACACCCGACCTGGAACCTACCGGAAAGATCCTTTACGCGTATGTTACCTATTCGCTCATGATGATGGTCTATTCCCTCATCAATGTGCCTTACGCTTCGTTGATGGGCGTTATGACCGACGACGGCAAGGAACGGACATCGTTGTCCACGTACCGTATGGTGTTTGCCTACGGAGGAAGCCTGTTGGTGTTGGCCGCTGCGGAGCCCGTCGTCAGTATCTTCAGCAAGCTGGGAGGAGGAAACAACCCACGGTTGGGCTGGCAGCTGGCTGCCGTCCTGTTTGCGCTGGTTGCTATCTTGTTCTTCTTCCTTTGCTTCTCCTGGACTAAGGAGCGCATCCGGCCCATGAAAGAAAAGACTTCACTTAGGCAAGACCTGAAAGACCTGCTGCAAAATTCGCCGTGGTGGATTTTACTGGGAGCCGGCATCGCCGTCATTTTCTTCAATTCCATCCGTGACGGGGCGGCAATCTACTACTTCAAATATTACGTGCTTACGCAGGATGCTTTCCACATCGCCGCCTTCAACCTCACCATCACCCTGAGTACGCTGTATTTCGTCATCGGCCAGGCCGCCAGCATCATCGGCGTTATGTTGGCCGTACCGTTTGCCAACCGCATCGGCAAAAAAGGAACATACCTGAGTGCCATGGTTGTCTGCGGGGCATTGAGCATCCTCTTCTATTTCATTGATCGTGGAAATGTCACCCAAATATACGTTCTCCAATTCCTCATCAGCCTGAGTGTCGGCACCACGTTACCGCTCATCTGGTCCATGTATGCCGATTCGGCGGACTATTCCGAATGGAAGACGAAACATCGTGCCACCGGGCTTGTATTTTCCGCTTCTTCCATGTCCCAAAAATTCGGTTGGACCATCGGTGGCGCCATGTGTGGCTGGTTGCTAGGCTATTACGGATTTAAGGCCAATGTGGCCCAGACCGAGTTTGCACAGGAAGGAATTCGTATGATGTTGAGTTTTTTCCCGGCAGCCGGAGCCGCCATCGGTGTCTTGTGTATGGCCCTGTATCCGCTCAATGAAAAGCGTTTGAAGAAAATCAGCTCGGAACTTACCGAAGCCAGACAAATGACAACCAAAGACAGAAATAGCTAAAAGATGGATTATGCAGTACGGACATTTTGACGACAAAAGACGGGAGTATGTCATCACCGATCCGAAGACGCCTTGGCCCTGGATCAACTATCTGGGTACGGAAGACTTCTTCAGCCTGATATCCAACACGGCCGGGGGCTATTCCTTCTATAAAGACGCCAAGTTCCGGCGTATTACCCGTTACCGGTACAACAACGTGCCCATGGACAGCGGCGGCAAGTATTTCTACATCAAGGAAGGTGAAAATGTCTGGAACCCAGGCTGGAAACCGTGCAAGACGCCCTTGGACGGTTATGAGTGCCGGCACGGGATGAACTATACGATCATCAAGGGTGTCAAAAATGAACTCGAGGCCAAGGTGCTGTATTTCGTTCCCTTGAAAACCAGAGCGGAGGTGCAACACCTGACGCTCCGGAACCTGGGAACTTCAACCAAGACCATTCAGGTTTTCTCTTTCATCGAATGGTGCTTGTGGAATGCCGCCACAGATATGGAAAACTTCCAGCGCAACTTTTCCACCGGCGAGGTTGAGACGGAAGATTCCGTCATCTACCATAAGACCGAATACAAGGAACGGCGCAATCATTATGCCTTTTATTCGGTGAACAAGCCGGTGAAAGGCTTCGATACGGACAGGGAAACGTTTTTCGGCCTATACAACGGCTTTGATGAACCTCAGGTGGTTTTGGATGGTACACCGAGGAACAGCGTAGCTCACGGTTGGTCCCCCATCGCTTCGCATTGCCTGGAGGTGACGCTGGCTCCCGGTCAAAGCAAGGACCTGATTTTTCTGTTGGGTTACGTCGAAAACCCAGACGAACAGAAGTGGGAGCATCAGAATGTCATCAATAAAAAACCGGCTAAGGCACTCATCGAGGCGTTTGATACGGTTGAGAAAGTGACTTCAGCCTTTGAGGAACTGAAAGCCTATTGGAACAAGCTGCTGACTGTCTTTACGCTTCAATCGGATGAACCCAGGTTGGACAGGATGGTCAATTGTTGGAATCAATACCAATGTATGATTACCTTCCTGTTTTCCCGTTCCGCCTCGTTTTTCGAAAGTGGTATCGGACGTGGCATGGGATTCCGCGATTCCAACCAGGATTTGATCGGTTTTGTCCATCAAATACCAGAGCGTGCCAGGGAACGAATCCTCGATATCGCTTCCACCCAATTTCCGGACGGAGGATGTTATCACCAATATCAACCGTTGACCAAGAAAGGCAACAATGAGATCGGACAGGGATTCAACGATGACCCCTTATGGCTCATCATCGGCACCATCAGCTACATCAAGGAAACTGGTGATTTCAGCCTTCTGAATGAACCTGTCCCTTTCGACAACACACCTGGCACTGAGGTTTCGCTCTTCCGGCACCTGACGCTCTCTTTCGACTATGTGCCGAATCATCTTGGCCCACACGGTTTGCCTTTGATCGGCCGGGCCGATTGGAACGACTGCCTCAACCTGAACTGCTTTTCGAATGACCCTGACGAGAGTTTTCAGACGACTGAAAACAAGACGGAAGGTAGTCAGGCCGAAAGTTTGATGATTGCCGGCCAATTCGTGCTTTACGGACGTGAATATGCCGGGCTTTGCCTTCAATTGGGCAAGAACGGGGAAGCCGGACGTGCCCAGCGTCAGGTCTATGCTATGACCGAAGCGATTAAGCAATATGGCTGGGACGGCGAATGGTTTCTCCGGGCCTACGATTATTTCGGCAACAAGATCGGATCGAAGGAAAACGAGGAAGGTCAGATTTTCATCGAATCAAATGGCTGGTGTACCATGGCTGGTATCGGAATGGAGGAAGGTATGGTCTCCAAGGCTCTCGATGCCGTAAAGAAACGTCTGGACTGTGAGCACGGCATCGTGCTCAACAATCCCCCATATACCCGTTATTACATTGAATACGGAGAAATATCCAGCTATCCAGGCGGGTATAAAGAAAACGCCGGCATCTTCTGTCACAACAATCCCTGGATCATCATCGGTGAAACAATGCAGGGCAGGGGAGACCGCGCCTGGGAATACTTCCGCAAGATATGCCCTTCCTATACCGAGGCTCACAGCGACCTACATAAAGTTGAACCCTATGTGTACGCCCAGATGATAGCCGGAAAAGATGCTTTTCGGCCCGGTGAGGCTAAGAACTCCTGGCTCACCGGTACGGCTGCGTGGAATTACTATGCTATTTCCCAGTATATCCTGGGTATTAAACCCGATTACGAAAGTCTGGAAGTGAATCCCTGCATTCCTCCCGATTGGAAAGGATACACCGTCACAAGGAAATTTCGCGGAGCAACCTACCACATCCGGGTGAACAATCCGGATGGGCGTATGAAAGGCCTCCGCAGCCTGACGGTAGACGGAGAGCCTGTGCAGGGCAACCGCATTCCACTGAAGCCGGCCGGTAGTATCTGCCATGTGGTGGCGACACTTTGAAAGGTCAGCTGGAGTGACCCGAAACTTTTACCTAACTGAAATGACCGTGAAAGAATCCTTGATGATACCGTCTTTTTACAAACTCAAAGAAGAAGTGCAGTACGAGCTGACACAACATATCCTGCCGTTTTGGATGGAACGGATGGTTGATGGGCAGCACGGTGGCTACTTTGGCCGGATGAACGGCCAGAATGAGCTGGTTCAGCAAGCGCCCAAGGGGGCCATCCTGAACGCCCGTATTCTTTGGACATTTTCAGCGGCCGCGCGGCATTTAGGGCCTCTTCAGATAAGACCATTCGTCGATAGAGCCAGAGACTACATTTTCGACCATTTTTTCGATGAAACCCATGGCGGGACCTATTGGATGTTGAATGCCGACGGCTCACCGGCGGATACCAAGAAGCAGGTTTACAGCCAGGCTTTCTTTATCTATGCGTTGGTGGAGTATTACCGCCTCACCGGTGACAAAGCCTCGCTGGACAAGGCCGTCGAATTGTTCGAGCTGATCGAAAAATACAGCTTCGATTCCGGTAAGAACGGTTATCTGGAAGCTTTTGACCGCCGGTGGAATTTGTTGGAAGATCTTCGCCTCAGTGAAAAAGATGCCAACGAGAAGAAAACCATGAACACGCATCTGCACGTGTTGGAGGCCTATACCAACCTCTACCGGGTTTATCGGACGCCGTTGTTGGCAAGGCAGCTTCGAAATCTTATTCTGCTTTTTCTTGAAAAGATTATCCAGCCGCAAACCCATCATTTGGATCTGTTCTTCGATGAAAACTGGGTATGCAGGTCTTCCTTGATTTCGTATGGCCACGACATTGAGGCTTCCTGGCTCTTGCTGGAAGCCGCCGAAATGCTGGGAGACGAAGATCTCTTGACCATGGTTCGGGAAGAATCTGTACGAATGGCGGAGGCCGCCTTTGAAGGTGTTCAGCCGGATGGCTCCATCATCAACGAGAGAGACTCCGTCTCCGGACACGTGGACGACAACCGCGACTGGTGGCCACAGGCGGAAGCGATGGTCGGTTTTTTCAATGCCTGGCGACTCTCGGGTGATGAACGATACAGCCGGTCGGTACTCCAAGGCTGGAGCTTCATCCGGACCAAGCTGATCGATGCAGATACCGGCGAGTGGTTTTGGTCGGTGTCTTCGCAAGGAATGCCCGATCGCATCAACGACAAGGCCGGTTTCTGGAAATGTCCCTACCACAACGGCCGCATGTGTTTGGAACTGTTGGAACGGATACAACAACTTAAATAGATACTTTTCCCATGAAGAACATGACATTACTGGTCGCCTTTGCCCTGATTTTGGGCCTGACCGCTTGCAAGAAAAAAGAAGCTCCCGTGCGAGTGAAAACCCCTGTCGAAGTCAACGGAAAACTCAAAGTGGTTGGTACACAGCTCATGAACGAGCACGGTGATACCATGGTGCTCCGGGGCGTCAGCTTCGGATGGCATTGCCTCCATCCCCGGTTTTACAACGATTCCTGTGTAGGCTTTTTAGCCAACGACTGGAAATGTAATGTGGTGCGGGCGGCTATGGGTGTCGATCTCGACCTGGGCTACCGGACCGATCCCAAAGGCAGCGTCAACTGCATAACGACGGTGGTGGATGCAGCCATCAAACACGGCATTTATGTCCTCATCGATTTCCACAGTCACAAGATCCATACCCGCGAAGCTAAGGCATTTTTTACGCTAATGGCCAACAAATACAAGGATTCCCCGAACGTCATCTATGAGATTTTCAACGAACCGGATGATTCTTGCACTTGGAAGGCCGTGAAGAGGTATTCCGAAGAGGTTATCTCCACGATACGTGCCATCGATCCCGACAACATCATTCTGGTGGGTTGTCCGCGTTGGGATCAGGAAATACAGCTGGTGGCGGCCGATCCGCTCCGGAACCAGACCAACATCATGTACACGATGCATTTCTATGCCGGGACACACAAGCAATGGTTGCGTGATCG
>JAUZOU010000299.1 GCA_030706285.1 Bacteroidota bacterium | reverse complement strand
GTCGCCATTCAGAAAACCCCGATCGTACTCTGTCTGGACAGAGCCGGCTTGGTTGGGGAAGATGGGCCGACTCATCATGGTGTATTCGACATCGCCAGTTTGAGATGCATTCCAAATCTAATCATCAGTTCACCTCTTGATGAGCATGAACTACGGAACCTGATGTTCACCGCACAGGCACATCCCGTTGGCCCTTTTGTGATCAGATATCCCCGTGGTTACGGATTCAGTGCCGACTGGCATAACGAAATGACCGAACTGCCTATTGGAAAGGGCATTTGTCTGAAAGAAGGCAAAGACCTCGCCTTCCTGTGCGTCGGTCCTATCGGCAAAGTGGTGAACGACGTTGCCTTCGATCTTGAAGGCAAAGGCATTTCCGTAGCCGTTTACAATATGCGTTTTATCAAACCTCTGGATGAAGACTTACTCCATACGATAGCCCATCAATACAACAAAATCATCACCATTGAGAACGGAGTGATTGCAGGAGGATTCGGTTCTTCCATTCTGGAATTCCTCAGCGAACACGGATACACCAATACACTCAAACGAATGGGCATTCCGGATCATTTCATTGAACACGGAGCCGTTGCCGAATTAAGACATTTGTGCGGAATTGATGCGGAAGGTATCGAGCAGACCATTCGGGAAATGCTGGCAAGGTGACCGGCTCATGTGTTAAGTCCGCACTATCTTTTCCATCGTCGCCGCTCACGCAACTTATCGCAGGCATACTTTTCCAAATTTAGCAACCGCAGGACGGACAAGGGAAGACCGGCCAGTCTTTTAGGATTGACTATCAGTTACCGGAAACTGATTTCCCGTTGATGTTCAGATTGTTAAAGAAAACGTCCTTGGCGCCGTTGATGCTGTTACCTTGTTCGACCCCATTGAAGGTACAATCTGAAACATGGATGTCATAAACATGCTCGTTATCCTTCAATCCAATAATCATAACCCCATAACGGCTTTTTTCACACGTGACGTTTTGCAGATAAACCTGACGGACAGTCGGCAGAAAATCAGGCCGGCAGTTTTCCTTGCTATCATACAGCAGATTGATCTTCAACACAGCTTCCTTGCATTGACCAACCTTCACGTTTCGCACGTACACATTTTCGATGATTCCGCCACGGCACGGGCTGGTCTTTATCCGGATCACCCGGTCCAGGTTAGGACTATCCATGTTACAATCCTCAACGAACAGGTTCTTGAATCCTCCGGAAATTTCACTGCCGATAACAACACCGCCATGGCCGTTTTTCATTTCGCAATGACGGACAATAATGTTTTCACTCGGAATGTTCCACTTACGTCCGTCGCTGTTACGTCCGGATTTGATGGCAATGCAGTCATCGCCGGTACTGAAAAAACAATTTTCGATCAATACGTTCTTGCAAGACTCGGGATCACAGCCATCTCCATTTGGCCCATTATTCTTGATGGTCAGCCCTCTGAATGTCAGGTTCTCACTTAATAGTGGATGGATCACCCAGAAGGGAGAATTCAACAAAGTCACGCCCTCCATCAACACGTTGTTGCATCGTACAAAATTGACCAGTTGAGGGCGAAGCGCATCTGCTGTCCCCATAATACGCTGTTCTATGGGAAGCTGGCCTTCGCTGGCCTGAAGCAGCCTGACTCGTCCGGAAACATTCTGATTTAATTGACCGGGCTTCCAACCATAATCCTTTGATCCGCAAAGGTTCCACCAGTTATCTTTGCTGCCGTTCCCATCAATAATGCCTTGACCGGTAATCGCAAAATCCGACTCTCCATAAGCATAGATCAGCGGCTGGTAATTATAACAGTCCATACCCTCCCAACGCGTGAGCACTTGAGGCAGATACAGCTCTTTACGGGGAGAAAACAGCAACCTGGCACCCTTTTCAAGATACAGATTGACATGACTTTTTAGACGGACAGGTCCGGTCAAAAATGTTCCGGCAGGAACAACCACACGCCCACCTCCGTTGACACTACATTCGACAATAGCCAGATTGATTGCTTCAGAGCAAAGTTTCGTGCTGTCATTAGGAACAGCTCCGTAGTCGACGACATTATAATCACGATTCGGAAAAACGGGGGGCTTGATGTTTTCTTCTATCCGGGCAGCCTCTTTCCAGGCGCTTTCCATTTTTTGTGCCGCCAGAGAAGCAAACGACATCAAACAGCATGAAAGGAGTAATAATCGTCTCATGGAACTATTGATTTAAGTGTGACAACGCAAAATTACCAAAAAAGCCAACGCCTCTTCAGGCGCCTCCTAAATTCGTCAATTTAGACACACAAAACGATAAATAGTTCACATAGAAGACTATCAAACAGAAGCTATATAATTGATTTACAAGCTATTTGAAAACTTTCCAAGATCTATCCGATGACTTACCAGACTTCCATCTGAAGCGACACCACTGATTTCAATGATCAGATTGCCATTTCCATCCGGCACAACCAACTTCAGACTGGCTCTACCTTGCTCATCCGTCAGGACACAAGGCTTCCACAAATTACTTCTGGATGGATTCGGGAACTGGCTCATCCAAGTATCCTTGGTTCCTGGCATCATCATGTGCCGCACGTCCTCGTCAATTTTCTTTCCAGCGGGGAGCACCACCTTCGAAGACTTCGGTTTGACATCATAGGCCAATTTGGTCCAAATAGCCACAACACCACCGATGGCCGTCAGCGTAGAATCACTGGTAGAAAATTTAATCAGCCCCATATTCCCGGGATCCTTTAATACATCGACCGACTCAATATCGGTAGCAGGTACGTTGTTCAGCACACCGGCATCAACCATGACACCATCCAGTAGAAACGTCACCGTGCCATTCCGGATCGACAGTGTTTCCGTTTCATCATCCCAGTTGACCCCCGGAAGATTAATCAGGTAATCCTTCATTGTCAGTCCCTGTTCCACCAGATCTTTTCCTGAAATGGAATGATTGGCATATGAATACGGTTTAATCTGCCTGTCGAGTTGCTGAGCCGTCACATTGACCTCTTTCAGGTTGATGGTTTTGAGTATTTCATTCCGTTCAGCCATTTCTTCTGCCGTAAGTGGGCCGTAAATACCATTTTTTTCAGACAGCACGGTTTGGTTATCCGTTTCTCCGATATCCCACGATGATTCAAGCTTACCGTCAATGGCTTTCTGTAACTCAAATTTTGGCCAAGTGGATGCCATGAGCCAAGTATCCAATAGCCCTTGAGAAATCGCATCCTGCTTGTTGAAAAAACGGTCAGGGTTGGCTGGTGCCTGATTCAAGTCGGAAGTCAGCAGGAAATCGGAAGCGATGGATGCAGCCGGACAGGCAGCTACGCTATCCTCTCTGAAAGCAGAGACAGAAAACTCAGCCTTTAAGGGTACCCCATCCGAATCCGTCACAGTCAGATCCAGTGAAAGCAACTGCCCGGTCGCCGGCAGGACGGACGAACTATCTGATTTCATCGACCAGTTGACTATGGCCTGATCCTTGTTATTGGAAAAAATCAATCGCTCACTCAGTACCTTATTTTGGGCATCCATCAATACCAGCTCATGCACACCAGATTTGAGCAGTGTTTTAGGTAATTGTAAGAAATCATTATCCGGTGTCAATTCAAAATGATACTGCGGAACGCCTCTCAACAGCACCAGCACCGTGAATTTTCCGGTGATCTTGTCGACATCTGCCTGTTGAACCGTCACATACCACGAATCGATCAGATCCAGCACCTTCAGATCATAGCCCCCGGCTTTAACCGGAGGCAAATCCGCTTGCACGACCGGATCATGGCCGTTCCTTATCAGCGCAAAATAAGAACAGCCTCTGCCAACCGGTAACGAAAAACGGCCGATGCCAGGCTCCAATGTCTTTAAGACAGCCACTTGCTCTCCGGTATTCTTATAAACTTCCCCCCTGACGGTACAAGGCCGGCCATCAGCCTCATTCGCTGTAAAAACGACCTCCGACGTCTGATTTTCGAGCAACGAACCGCCTTCCGGATAAAAACGGACTACCGGCCCTGAACTGATGGATTCGTTGGCTGGTTTATACTTTCTTACGGGATTGGAAATCTGAATTTTCCGGGTAAAATACGCATGGCTGCGCTTCCCGGCCATCCGTTCACTATAAGCTTGCAGCGTATAAACACCTTCCGGCAAATAATCCGGCAACGCGATAAAGGAAGAATACAGTCGTTTGTCCAGAGGAAGCAG
>JAUZOU010000298.1 GCA_030706285.1 Bacteroidota bacterium | reverse complement strand
CCATTACCATAGCTGGCCACCTGATCAAAAATGGACAACGCGTCCCGCATGCCACCGTCAGCCTTCACGGCAATCACATTAAGTGCTTCTTCTTCTGCCTCTTTTTGTTCGGACACAGCGACATATTTCAGCTGTTTTACGATATCGGCCACACTGATCCGGTTGAAGTCATAAATCTGACACCGGGACAGAATGGTTGGCAGGATCTTATGTTTCTCCGTTGTCGCCAGAATGAAAATAGCATGGTGTGGCGGCTCTTCCAGCGTTTTTAGAAAAGCATTGAACGCACTCGCCGATAACATGTGGACTTCATCGATGATGTAGACCTTATATTTTCCCAGTTGAGGTGGAATCCTGACTTGTTCGACCAGGGTACGGATTCCGTCTACCGAATTGTTGGAAGCGGCATCCAGCTCGAAGATGTTGTAGGAACGTTGTTCGTTGAAACTGAGACACGATTCGCAAGCATTGCAGGCTTCTCCGTCAGGCCCCGGATTCAGACAGTTGATGGTTTTCGCGAAAATGCGGGCACAGGTGGTTTTTCCAACGCCTCGTGGTCCGCAGAACAAATAGGCATGAGCCAGTTGATTGTTTTTAATGGCGTTTTTCAGGGTGGTGGTGAGCGCAGACTGACCAACCACCGACTCAAAAGTGTCGGGCCGGTATTTGCGGGCAGAAACCAGATAATTATCCATATGCTTTTCTCGTGTCCTGCAAATGTAGGAAAAACCTTTTTAAATTTACTTGATATTGGCATTGGATTCTGATAAAATGCGCTATTTTTGCGATTCAAACTGATCGGTATGGAATACGTAAAACGCTTGCTTCAGAAACTAAAACCTCTGTTGAACAAATACATTATAGCCATCACGGTCATTTTTGTCTTCATCTTTTTTCTGGATGAAAACAGTGTGGTCAAGCGTATCCGCCTCAATCGGGAGATTTCCGGGCTTAAAAAGGAGATCCGTCACTATGAGGATCAACGTAATGACTGTATCAAGAAGCTGAACAGCCTTCATGCCGGTAAGGATGAGCTGGAACGTGTCGCCAGAGAAGAATATTTGATGAAAAAGGATAGTGAAGAACTATTTGTCATCGAAGAAGAAAAATAAGCAACTGTTGGCTGTGACCGTTTATAACGAATTGCAGCCTCTCTACTACCGTAAACTATGATCAGAAAATTAAAATCTGTCACATTTGTCCTTGGAGCCGTACTGATACTCGTTTCCTCTGTTCTGGTAATGGAACATGTTCAATGGGGCAAATATGCCTTTGCTATCGGTGCCGCTCTGTACATCATCAACCGTAAGAATCAGAATTACGAAGGGTTCGATTTCCGTTTAAGACGGTTGAATCGCTTTAATTTCATTAACTCGATCTTGCTGGTTGTCATTTCTTATCTTCAGTTCAAAGACCGGAATTACTGGGTGATCTTGCTGCTGATTGTTGCCATTCTGGAAATGTACGCAACATTTAGAGCTGAGGTCTATGAAAAAGACATTGCCAAAAAAGAGTCAGAACCAGCATCGGAAGTCGAGCCTGAGAGTCAGGAAGAAACAGTAGACCAAACTGATCAGAAGGTTGACGACAGTCACTGAGCTTGCTTTTCTTCATTAAGCCAGCCATGGGCAATCCTTGTTTTCACTTTAAACGATTCGATGTCTATCACGATCGTTGCGCCATGAAAGTCGGCACGGATGGTGTGCTGCTTGGAGCATGGGCTGATGTGTTGCATGCCGGACGAATACTGGATGTCGGTACCGGATCTGGTTTGATTGCTTTGATGGTGGCTCAACGAACGGAGAAAGCCTCCATTGATGCCCTGGAAATTGATCCGGAAGGAGCCGGCCAGGCCAAGGAAAATTTTACCAAAAGTCCTTGGCCCGATCGCCTGAACCTGGTGCAGGCTGATGCTGTGACCTGGCAGGCTGCTCCGTATGATTTGATTGTGTCCAATCCTCCTTTTTACCGGAATGCCCTGAAAGCGCCTTCACACAGACGTAAGCTTGCCCGGCATGACGATACCCTGACCTGGGAACAGCTGGCAAAGCTAGCTTCCCGGCTGTTGACCAAGGGTGGCAAACTGGCTGTTGTCCTGCCGGCTGAAGCTGACCAACTGTTTGATGCCATTTGCTGGGATGAAACATTATACCTGGTCCGGCGCTGCGACGTCTCAACCAGACCTGGTCAACCGCCCAAACGCTTGCTGCTCGAATTTTCCACAGAAAAGACCCCTATGCAGCGGTCTGCACTGACCATTGAAACAGACGATCATATTTATACAGACGATTATTCCTTCCTGACTGCGGATTTCTACTTGTAAGTCCGGTTGAAACGGCTCAAACAGGGAGTCATACAAGTGACCGGATGGCTTCATGTTTTGATATTTTTTTACTACCTTTGCCGCCGAAAAAATGGCTGTGTATGTCTAAGAAATTTTCGGAATATTCTGGCTTTGATTTATCACAAATCAATCAGGAAATCCTTAAGAAGTGGGATGACAACGATGTATTTCACAAAAGTATGGAAATCCGTGAAGGAGCGCCCTCTTTCGTTTTTTACGAAGGGCCGCCTTCAGCAAATGGTATGCCTGGCATTCATCATGTCATGGCTCGCAGCATCAAGGATATTTTCTGCCGGTATAAAACGATGAAAGGGTTCCAGGTAAAGCGTAAAGCTGGCTGGGATACTCATGGATTGCCCGTCGAACTTGGTGTCGAAAAAGCATTGGGCATAACCAAAGAAGATATTGGCAAGACTATTTCCGTTGAAGACTACAATGCAGCCTGTCGGAAGGATGTGATGAAGTATACCCGTGAGTGGGAAGACCTGACGCACAAGATGGGCTACTGGGTCAATATGGATGATCCCTACATTACCTATGACAACCGATACATCGAAACCCTCTGGTATCTTTTAAAGAAACTGTACGACAAAGGATTGCTATATAAAGGCTATACCATTCAGCCTTATTCGCCGGCAGCCGGTACAGGGCTGAGTTCACATGAACTGAATCAGCCTGGTTGTTACCGGGATGTCAAAGATACAACCTGTACGGCTCAATTTAAGATCAGCCATCCAAAAGCCGAATGGACGACGTTCGGTGATGCCTATTTCCTGGCTTGGACCACCACACCCTGGACATTGCCATCTAATACGGCACTCTGTGTTGGACCGGCCATTACCTATGTCGCTGTTAAAACATACAATCCGTACACCGGTATTCCGATGACCTGTATACTGGCCAAAGACTTGGTACAGAATTATTTCAATGCCAAGGCTGCCAACCTTCCGTTGGATGCCTACCAGACGGGAGACAAGTTGGTACCGTATGAAGTGATTGCCGAGTACAAAGGCTCCGATTTGCTGGATATCACCTACGAACAGCTGATCCCCTGGATGAATCCTGGAGAAGGGGCTTTTCGCGTCATTCCGGGCGATTATGTTACAACAGAAGATGGTACTGGTATCGTTCACATCGCTCCGACGTTTGGTGCCGATGATGACCGCGTTGCCAAGACTGTTGGCATTCCCCCGATGTTGCTTACCGACAAGGATGGGAACAAACGGCCGATGGTCGATCCGACCGGTAAATTCTATTTACTAGAAGACTTGGATCCCGATTATGTGGCTGCCAACATTGATGCCGTCTCTTATGCCGAATATGCCGGCCGTTTTGTCAAGAACGATTACGATCCGTCACTGACCGAAAATGATCCGACACTTGATATCGATCTATGCGTGATGCTGAAACAGCAGAACAAGGTGTTTAAGATCGAGAAACATGTGCATACGTACCCTCATTGCTGGCGTACAGACAAGCCTGTGCTGTATTATCCGCTGGACAGCTGGTTCATCCGTTCCACGGCAGCTCGTGAACGCATGATGGAGCTGAACAAGACGATTCAGTGGAAACCGACGTCAACCGGTTCCGGCCGTTTCGGAAAATGGCTGGAAAATCTGCAGGACTGGAACCTGTCGCGTAGCCGCTATTGGGGCACGCCACTGCCTATTTGGCGTACGGAAGATGGCAACGAAGAACGGTGCATCGGTTCTGTGGCAGAGTTGTATGAAGCCATCGAAAAGTCCGTCGAGGCCGGGTTTATGGCTTCCAATTTTCTTAAACCGTTCAATCCTGGTGACTATTCGCCTGAAAACTATCAACTGATTGACCTCCACAGGCCCTATGTTGACAACATCATACTGG
>JAUZOU010000297.1 GCA_030706285.1 Bacteroidota bacterium | reverse complement strand
GCTTCCAATCCGGAATTTTTAAAAGAAGGAGCAGCCATCAAAGATTTCATGTCACCAGACCGTGTCGTTGTCGGTATAGATTCTGAACGGGCCAAAGACTTGATGACAAAACTTTATCGGCCATTTTTCCTGAACAATTTCCGGGTGATCTTTATGGACATCGCATCAGCTGAGATGACAAAATATGCAGCCAATGCCATGCTTGCCACACGTATCAGCTTCATGAATGATATTGCCAATCTGTGTGAAATTGTCGGAGCTGATGTTAACATGGTCAGAAGTGGTATCGGTTCTGATGTCAGGATAGGTAGCAAGTTCTTGTATCCTGGAGCCGGTTATGGCGGCAGTTGCTTCCCAAAAGACGTAAAAGCATTGATCTCGACGGCGCATCAACATGGCTATTTCATGCGGATCTTGAGTGCTGTCGAGGATGTCAACAATGACCAAAAACTGGTTTTGTATAAAAAACTAGTCAGTTATTATGGGAAAATTGGCGGTTTATCCAATAGTCAATCCAATTTCGAGATTGTAAACGATGAAGCCCTTTTTGCAGCTTGTGAAAAGTTACTGGCAGGGAAAACCATAGCCATATGGGGGCTTGCATTTAAACCAGAAACGGATGATATGCGGGAAGCACCATCACTGGTACTGATAGACAAACTGCTCAAAGCTGGCTGCCATGTAAGAGCTTATGATCCAATTGCCATGGTGGAAACCAAACATAGGATCGGAGATAAGATCGACTATGCAAAAGATATTTATGATGCGGTATTGGGAGCCGATGCTTTAATGCTGCTCACCGAATGGAAGGAATTTCGTTTGCCATCCTGGGCGGCTATAAAAAAACTAATGAATACACCGGTTGTCTTTGATGGCCGTAACATTTATCAGATACAAGATCTTAACGAAGCCGGATTTGATTATCATTGCATCGGTAAACGCTGGCTATCCGAATAATTTTTTGATCAGGTCGGGTCTGTTCATCCGCCTTAATCTTCGTATAATGGCATCGCGCGACTCTTTTTCATACCAGAAGAAGTAGTCGCGTTGTGCTAATTTTTCCTGCTTACTTTTAGTGGTATAAACAGGCTTCATTGTATAAGGATTGACACCAGTATAATACATTTCAGTAGCCAACGTCATTGGTGTTGGCGTGAAATCCTGCACTTGTTCAAGTCTGAAATCCAGCGCACGGGTTTCAGCAGCCAATTCGGCCATATGTTCTTCCGTACAGCCCGGATGTGACGAAATAAAATACGGAATCAATTGTTGCCGGCCTCCTGAATTCGTCTTCATTCGCTCATCCTCGAAGTGATCAAACAAAGCTTTGAACTGCCTGAAATGATCAAAATCAGGTTTTCTCATCAGTTGCAACACATCGCTGTTTACATGTTCCGGAGCCACTTTGAGCCTTCCTGAAACGTGATTGAAGATGACCTCTCTAAGATATTCGTTCGATATATTTTTATGCTTCTTACTCGTTTTATCAGGCTGTGCTTTATCAACAGAATGATCCGTAGTGGCGCACATAGCAAGATCATACCGGATACCGCTTCCGATAAAGGATTTTCGAATACCGTCCATCGCATCAACCGAATGATAAATATCCAATAGTGGACGATGGTCTGTATTTAAATTTGGGCAGATAACCGGATAGATACAGGATGGCTTCTTACAGCGCCGGCAAACCGCCAGATCTTTTCCTTGCATCTGATACATATTGGCTGATGGGCCCCCAAGGTCGCTAAGGTATCCTTTGAAATCGTCCATTTCGATTAGACCCTTGACTTCTTTCAGAATGGAAGCTTTACTGCGACTGACGATAAATTTGCCTTGATGGGCAGAAATGGTACAGAAAGCACATCCTCCAAAACAACCTCTGTGTATATTTACAGAGAACTTAATCATATCATAGGCTGGTATAGTCTTCCCCTTGTATTTCGGATGTGGGAGTCTGGTAAACGGTAACTCATATACATTGTCCAATTCTTCGGTTTCCATCGGTGAAAATGGAGGATTGACCACCACATCGCAATTGCCGACAGCCTGTATCAAGGTATTTGCCTGCCATTTATTGGATTCCTCCTCAATAAATCTAAAATTTTCTGCCTGTAACAACTTGTTTTTCAGACATGCTTCATGAGCATGCAGCCTTATGATGCCATTTTCAGCATAAATCTGATCATTAAGCTCATGTTGGCCTGAAGATGCCTGCTTAAGAATTGCAGTTTGCGGTATATCGGTCAACGAAGAGAATAACTCACCATCTTGAAGCCGCCTGCAAATCTCAGTCAACGGTTTTTCTCCCATACCGTAAACCAGTAAATCAGCTTGACTGTCTACAAGAATGGATGGCATCAAGGTATCGGACCAATAATCATAATGAGTCAGGCGCCTTAATGAGGCTTCAATACCCCCGATCAAAACCGGAATATCAGGGTAAAGAGATTTAAGTATACGTGAATAAGTAATTGTCGCATAATCTGGCCTTGAACCGGCTTTTCCCCCTGCTGTATACGCATCATCAGATCTAAGCCGCTTGTTGGCTGTATAATGGTTTACCATGGAATCCATACAACCAGCAGAGATGGCGAAAAAAAGACGAGGTTTCCCCATTTTAGTAAAATCTCTGTGATCGCCCCGCCAATCCGGTTGGGGAACCAGAGCAACCTTCAACCCGAAGGATTCCATCAACCGGCCAATGACGGCAGCACCAAAAGAAGGGTGATCCACATAGGCATCCCCTGAAAAAAGAACAACATCCACTTCATCCCAGCCTCTAATCTCAAGTTCTTTTCTGGTGGTAGGAAGCCAGTCTGTTAAACGTAATGTATTCGTCATATTATTCAATATCAACAACGGTGATGCCGGCACCGCCAAACTGGACATGCTCATCATGATAGTCAGCTACTCCTGATACGGTGCCAAGATACTGCCTGATCAACTGTCTCAAAACTCCCGTTCCTGTCCCATGCAGGATCCTTACTCTTGAAACACCAGTCATAATGGCATCATCAATAAAATACATGACGGCTTGCAAGGCTTCATCTCCGCGCATTCCCCTGACATCAATTTCCTGTTTGAACTGAAGCTTCTTTTCACGGATTTCATCTGACGTCCTTCGTCCCAGAGTCGTGTAGGGATTTTGAGGCTCGTTTTTAACCGTTGCATGTTGCAAATTGGATAATGGCACCATTGTTTTAACAACACCAAAGGCAACCTGCGCCTTATCACCTTTCACTTCCAAGATTGTTCCAGTCGTTTGCTGACCTTTCATTCGAACGGTTTCATTTTTTCTGAATACATTAGGTATCTGGATAGCAGGATTTTGAATCATTGACTTGCCACTGGATAACGTTGATGCTGTTTCTTGTTTCCGTTTCTTATTTTCTTCTTTCCGTTTGATTTTCTGAATTTTACGCTCAATTTTATCATCCAGCACTTCGTCACTTTCCGATACCTCTTTTTTAAATTCAAGAAGTTCGTGACGCAGAAGTTTTGTCTTTTCTTTCTCTGCTTGAGCTTCTTTGATACCACGGATCGTATTTTCAATTTTGGCATTGGATGCTTCAAACATCTTTGTCGCATCATCCTTTGCTTTCGCCAATATTTCTTTTCGCTGACTGGCTAGTTCTTGCAGTTCTATTTCCAGCTGTTCAGCCAATTCTTCTGTCTTTTTTTCTTGCAAACGAATTTTCTGACGTTTATTTTCCCAGTACCGTTTATCGCGGACAATATCCTGAAGGTATTTGTCCATATCGATGTAATCAGACCCGACTTTTACTGATGCATCGGTAATGACCTCTTCAGGAAGGCCTATCTTTCTGGCAATCTCAACCGCAAACGAACTCCCGGGTCTACCAATTTCCAAGGTGAATAATGGACGCATTTCATGCCTATCATACAACATAGCTCCATTAATGACACCTTCATGGTCATTGGCATACTGTTTTAAATTGCTGTAATGCGTCGTAATGATACCGAAGGCTTGTTGTCTGTTAAATCGATCCAGACAAGCTTCAGCAATAGCCCCACCGATTTTTGGTTCGGTACCACTGCCAAATTCATCGATCAACAAGAGCGTCCTTTCCTGACTGTATTTCAAAAAGTACTTCATATTCAGCAAATGCGAACTGTATGTACTTAGATCGTTTTCAATGGATTGTTCATCTCCGATATCTATAAAAAGACGTTCGAACCATCCTGTACGTGATTGATC
>JAUZOU010000296.1 GCA_030706285.1 Bacteroidota bacterium | reverse complement strand
CTTTTCATCGATGAGATTCACCGGTTCAGCAAATCGCAACAGGATTCGTTGCTGAATGCCGTTGAAAGCGGAGTGTTCATCCTGATAGGCGCCACGACGGAAAATCCGTCTTTCGAAGTGATCAGCCCACTCCTATCCCGTTGCCAGGTTTATGTCCTGCAGCCATTTGATGTGACGGACATGGAAGATTTGTTACACCGGGCCTTGACAACCGATAAAATACTGAAAGAGCGTAATATCCAGGTGGATGAGACGGCCGCCATGTTCCGGTTTGCCGGTGGAGATGCCCGGAAATTGCTGAACATCATCGAACTGGTTGTCAACGCCTTTAAAGAAGATGAAACCGTCCACATAACCGATGCCATTGTAACCGACTGCCTGCAGGAAAACCCGATGGCCTACGATAAAGACGGCGAGCTGCATTACGACATCATTTCTGCTTTTATCAAGTCTATCCGTGGCAGTGATCCGGATGGAGCCGTCTATTGGCTGGCACGGATGGTAGCTGGTGGCGAAGACCCCAAATTTATTGCCAGACGCTTATTGATTTCGGCTTCGGAAGACATCGGTCTGGCAAATCCGAACGCGCTCCTGCTGGCTAATGCCTGTTTCGAGACGGTCAACAAGCTGGGCTGGCCGGAAAGCCGGATAGCCTTGTCCGAATGCGCCATTTATCTGGCGTCCAGTCCGAAAAGCAATTCAGCTTACATGGCCATCAATACGGCATTGGGGCTGGTTGAAGAATCAGGGAACCTGCCTGTGCCTTTGCACTTGCGTAATGCGCCAACCAAACTAATGAAACAGCTGGACTACGGTAAAGGCTACAAATACGCGCATGATTTCGAAGACAATTTCGTTGAACAGGAATACCTGCCTAAAAAACTATCGGGCAAACGTATCTGGGCTCCTCAAAACAATGCAGCCGAACTGAAGTTGAAAGAGTTGCTGAACAAACATTGGAAAAATCGTTTCTGACAGTTTTTTAACATAGAACCGGCAATCTGCCCCCACATACCGGTTTTTTTGGACATGGATTTTGATTTATATTTGTCTATCATTAATCTGACTGTTCAGGCCTGCTCAATCTATTGACGTAGGCCAGTCATGTCAATAACCCTGTCTTTACTTATGACGCACTCAAAGATCAGTTTCATGCTGGCAGCTGTTTTCATGAGCCTCTCTCTGGCAGCACAAACACTTCCGGACCGAAAGGAAGTGCTGAACACGATGGAAAAGGCCAATGACTATTTCATGACCAAATATGCCGATTATTCAGCGCCCATCGTCGTGGGGAAAAGCCGTCCGTCCAATATCTGGACCAGATCGGTTTATTACGAAGGATTGATGGCACTGCACCAGATCAGTCCAAAGGAACGGTATTACGATTACGCTATTGGTTGGGCTCAATTCCACCAGTGGGGATTCCGAGACGGGAACAGTACCAGGAATGCTGACAATTACTGCGCCTCGCAAACCTATATCGACCTGTATAACGTCTGTCCATCGCCTGAAAAGATAAAAAATGTACGAATCAATGCTGAGATGCTGCTCAACACCCCTCAAAACGACGATTGGTCTTGGATTGATGCCATCCAGATGGGCATGCCGGTGCTTGGAAAAATGGGCGTGTTGGAAAACGACGCCCGGTATTTCGAAAAAGCCTGGCAGCTTTATTCTTACACCCGCAACCAACAGGGCGGCGGATTGTGGAATGCCAAAGATGGTCTCTGGTGGCGTGATGCCAGTTTTTGTCCGCCCTATAAAGAGCCCAACGGCGAAGATTGTTACTGGGCACGAGGCAACGGCTGGGTCTATGCGGCACTGGCCAGGTATATGGAATTGACGCCTAGCCTGGAAATTCATCGCAAAGCCTATCTGGCCGATTTTAAGACCATGTCCAAAGCCCTCAAGGCTTGTCAACGGAAAGACGGTTTCTGGAATGTCAGCTTGCACGATTCAACACATTTCGGCGGAAAAGAAACAACCGGAACCTCTTTGTTTGTCTATGGTATGGCTTGGGGTATCCGGAAAGGCATCCTCCCTGCCGGCCAGTACCTGCCTGTCGTCATCAAGGCCTGGAACGCGATGGCCACGGAAGCGATACACGAAGATGGTTCCCTTGGTTTTGTCCAGGGTACCGGCAAAGAGCCGAAGGATGGACAGCCAGTCAGCTATGATCATATGCCCGATTACGAGGATTTTGGATTAGGTTGTTTCCTGCTGGCAGGGTCCGAAGTCTATAAACTGCCATAGACGTCTCTTTGCCATAAAACGAACGCTTGTAAGCATCCATGTATAAAAACAGGTGTTTCGGTATGCGAGTATTTAACCTTAGTGATACCAATAGATACGATCGTATGAAAACACGTGTTCTTTGTCTTGTTTTGCTGGCCGGCTTCTCAACGTACCTCCCAGCCAAGAATTACAACATTCTGGATTTCGGAGCTGCCTCCGACACTTCAAAATTAAGCACACAGGCCATTCAGGCAGCCATCGACGCCTGTAACCAAACCGGTGGAGGACAAGTCTGCATTCCGGCCGGATCGTTCAAAACCGGCTCAATTTTTCTAAAAAGCCATGTCTTGTTGTATTTTGAAAGAGGCGCCATACTTTACGGTAGCTCCAACCTGTCCGACTACGTCAGTATCAAGCCGGCGTACCGGTCACTCCGGACACAAACTGCCACTATTCAGCTGATCTATGCCGAAAATGCTGAAGATACCGGCATTGACGGTTCCGGAATCATCGATGGGCAGGGAGCAGGCTTTAAAAAAATGGCTGTTACGGACGAAGGGATTACCCGGCCGCATTTGTTACGGTTTATAACCTGCCGCAACGTCAGAGTTGAACACATCACGCTCAGGAATTCAGCCTGCTGGATGCAACACTACCTTGCCTGCGACAACATCCGGCTGAAAGGGTTGACCGTTTTCAACCAGGCGAATGTCAACAACGACGCACTTGACCTGGACGGTTGCAGAAATGTCACCGTTTCGGACCTGATCACGGATTCGGAAGACGACGGCATTACATTGAAAAGCACCTCTCCCCGCCTCTGTGAAAACATTGTCGTGACCAACTGTGTCATCAGCAGCCGTTGCAATGCCATCAAACTGGGCACTGAAACAAACGGAGGCTTTCGCAACATTCACATATCCAATTGTGTTGTCAAACCGTCAGAGGTGGTAAATAGCAAACACGGCAAGGAAAAAGGGCTTGCCGGCATTGCACTTGAAATCGTCGACGGTGGCATCATGGAAGGCATTTCCATTTCCGGCATCCAGATTGAAGGTACGACGGCTCCCATCTTTATCAGGCTGGGCAACCGGGCACGTCCCTATCAGGAAGACGTTCCGGTCACCACCATCGGAACGATAAAAAACATCAGTTTAAGCGACATTCATGCCATCCATGCCGGAACCATCGGTTGCTCCATCACAGGATTGCCCGGTCATCCGGTCCAACACATCAGCCTGCACAACATCGACATCGCTTATTTAGGCGGCATCCAGTCAGTCGATCTAAGCAAAACGATTGATGAAAAAATCTCCAGTTATCCAGAATCAACCATGTGGGGCAACCTGCCGGCTTATGGATTTTACATCCGGCATGCCGCAAACCTGTCACTGGACGGCCTCCGGCTGATGACCGAAACGGCCGACCAACGTCCGGCACTAATGCTCGAAGATGTGAACCAAAGCACCCTGAACAACCTCTATATCGAAGAGATCAGACAAAAGCAACCTTCCATTTACCTCAAAACCTGTCATGACCTTTTCTTCGCAAACCTGCTGAATATAATCAAACCCAAACAATTCATCTCAACCGAAAACTGTTCCGGCATTTCCATCCTGAAGTAAAAAGTTGATAAAATTCTAACGCATCCAAATTTACGATTAGAGTTTGCATGGATTATATTCTTAGTCAGTTGATGAACAGTATCCGGTAGTGAAGCGAGCCCGGGCAAGCGGAACGGCGGTTTAAAGCAGCCGCCGGATCAGCACCTTATTGAATATTTTTTAAACTTTTGTAGTTAATCCGTTGATCCGGATTGATGCTTAGTCCAAACCACCTCGCACCAAAACAAAGGCTCAGGCATGACGGATTACCGGTTGCCTGAGCCTTTGCTAATTAGTTCGCGTCAACCGCTTACTTGACATGACCGGCCAACGCGCAGTCTTTCAATTGCTTGATGCCCTGGCTTACCAGGATCGCATTGATCTTCGCCCCTGCCATCG
>JAUZOU010000295.1 GCA_030706285.1 Bacteroidota bacterium | reverse complement strand
TTCGCCTATGTCTGATGATCCTGCCTGTCAGGTTATCCCAACGGCACTGGCCATTAGCAGCGATGCCTTGGGACTGACCAATGAAAAGACACAAGTCGTTGCCTATAAATACCGTGCTTCCGAGGCAAGTACCTCCTATACCTTACGTTTCTATGCGAAAAACATTGTCCGTGGAAATACGATGTTGGTGAAAGGGCAACCTTCTTTGAGCGATGGTACCAACAACCATCTGCAGGTGAGTCGGACAAAGATTACAGGGGCAACAGGCTACACGACAACCAGGAGTAACCGGATCGGTTGTTGTTGTGTCTTGCATGAAGTCAACAATTATTTCAATTTTATCGATCAATAGTCAACCATAGATGAAACGAGCATGCTTATATACAGCGCACAAATAAATATTCAGATCGGCATGCGAAGTCCAATAGCCTTAATGAAAAAAACAGAAAATATCATATGAAACGACACACCTTACTAATCGTATACCTGTTCCTGGTATTCATGGGGCTGAGCACTTCATTGGTGCAGGCGCAGCAAAAAGTGATGATTCGTGGAAAGGTTTATGCGTCGGGAGACAAGCAGTCGCTTCCCATGGCTCATGTGTTTGAGGTTGACAAGGACGGTCGTATTCTGACTTCGGCTGTGACGGACATTGACGGTAATTTCAGCATGCTGGCCAAAAATACGTCGAATACCCTGACATGTAAGTATATTGGTTTCAAGAATGCGGCTGTTCCCATTAGTGGCAGAACGGTCGTAAACATTCCAATGGCCGAAGAGGCGGTATCGTTGGGTGAGGCTGTCGTAACCGCTAAAAAACAGGTACAGGCAGGTATGATGAACATAGCCGAGCGGGATCTGACCTCTTCCATGGTCCGTCTCGATACCAAGGAGATTGCTGAACTTTCAGCTGCTTCCATTGACGATGCCATTCAGGGTCGTATGGCTGGTGTGGATGTTGTCGCTTCTTCCGGTGATCCTGGTGCAGGCATGTCTATCCGTATCCGCGGAACAACCTCCATCAACGGATCTTCGGAACCTCTTATCGTGGTGGATGGGATCATTCTTGAAACGTCTGTCGGTGATTTTGACTTTGCCAACGCTTCAGAAGAAGAATATTCACAACTGCTGAACATCGCTACCGATGATATTGCTGAAATCTCTGTGCTTAAGGATGCTGCTGCTACAGCCATTTATGGTTCGAAAGCGGCCAACGGTGTCCTGCAAATTACGACCAAACGAGGAAGTATCGGCCCCCCCAAAGTATCTTATACTTATAAAGGGACAACTTCTCATCAGCCGGCAGCCATTCCGACGCTTTCCGGTAATGAGTACACGACCTTGATCATCGAGTCGTTCCTGAATGCAGGGACACAGATGGACATGACCTCCAATCCGGAATTTGCTTACGATACCAATAATCCGTATTATTATTACAATTACGGTCAGAATACCGACTGGATCAAAGAAATTACACAAAACGGCAACACTCAGGACCATTCATTGTCTATCGCAGGCGGTACGTCCAAAGTCCGGTACCGTTTTTCCAGCGGATACTGGAGCCAGGATGGAACCACCATCGGAACTGCTTTTGACCGGTTGAATACCCGTATGAACATTGACTATGATGTGTCGGAAAAGCTTCGTTTTTCAGCCGACGTTTCTTTCACGCATAGTGATAACCACCGGAATTACCTGAGTACCATCAGAACGCGTTCCTATACCAAGATGCCCAATCAGAGTGTCTATGAGTATACAGAGACAGGTATTCTGACAACCAACTATTTCACACCACAAACCAATCAGCAGGGAACTTATACAGAGTCTGTCAAAGAGGCATCCAGGAACTATAACCCGGTTGCTTTGGCATATAATGGCCAGTATCGTATCCTGAGTGAAAAAATCATTCCGAAGCTGAACATTAATTATCGCATGACCCCAACCTTGCGCTATACGTTGGATGTCAGTTTCGATGTCGGTAATGACAAGCACAAATCTTTCCTGCCCCAGACAGCGACCGGTCTTGACTGGACAGATATCAATGTGAACCGTGCCATGGAATCCGATGCGGAAGGCTTTACCACTCAAACTTACAACAAATTGTTCTGGACGCCGAAACTGGGGGATAAGCACAACTTGATGGTTTTGCTGGGAGCCAATACGACATCTTCCAATTACGAGTCGTATGCCTCCAATTCGACCAGTTCCGCTTCTTCCATTTTGCAGGACCCGTTCAGCGGAACCGTGTCCGGCAACAGCACGATCGGATTCAGTTCAGGGCTGTCGCAATATCGAAGCACCGCTTTATTTGCTCAAGCTCAATATTCGTTTCTCGACCGGTATATCGTCAATGGTACCGTTCGTCAGGATGGTAGTTCCAAATTCGGTGCCAACTATCGATATGGATATTTCCCTTCTGTTTCAGGACGTTGGCGCATTTCCGGCGAACCGTTTATGGCAGGCTTCTCCAAATGGCTCACGGAATTAAGCCTTCGTGGGAGCTGGGGCATCAATGGCAACGAACCGAAAGACAACTACCTTCAATACAGTAATTATGGTACCTATGCCTACAATTACCTTGGAACGACAGGTACCTACATGGAAAACCTGCAGCTGTCAAATCTGAGATGGGAAAAATCGACTCAGTCAGACATCGCCGGAAACCTGATCTTATTTGATGGCCGGATCAACATTGATTACGATTATTATTACAAGAGCACCGATGATTTGTTGTTTGATGACCTGGTCATTCCCTCTTCTTCGGGTTTCAGTAATGTCAACTACATGAACGTCGGCAAGATGGATAACATAGGCTGGGAACTCAATATTATGACCACTCCGATACGCAAAAAGGACTGGCTCGTAACGTTCAACTTCAATATCGCCCGTTCCCAGAACTATATACGCAATTTGTCCGAATTTATATCGACAGAATCCGGTAATTGGAATACCAATGGTTCGTACCTGCTGAAATACATCATGAACCAGCCGTTGGGCTCTTTCTATGGATACCGGTATAAAGGCGTCTATCTGAATGAAGAACAAACCATAGCTGTAGATGCGAATGGCAATCAGATTTTCACCTATGATGCCAACAACAACAAAGTGCCTCTTTATATGAAGTTTGGCGCCGGAACGTCAGTGGATTATCAGTTTCAGGCAGGCGATGCCAAATACGAAGACATTAACCATGACGGAAACATCAATTATCAGGATATTGTGTATTTGGGTGATGCCAATCCGAAGTTTTTCGGGGGCTTTGGGCCTTCCATCACCTGGAAGCACCGGTGGACCTTGTCTTCCCATTTTAATTTCCGTTATGGCAACGATGTGGTCAATTCCACCAAAATGGCGATGGAAAGCATGTACGATTACAACAACCAAAGTACTTCTGTGTTACGACGCTACAGGCATTCCTATGAAACCACCGATGAGATTGCTTCTGCCCCAAAGGACCTGCTTCCGAGAGCTTTGCATGGGGCAGGCTACAACTGGCTGGGCTCCGATCGCTTTGTGGAAGATGGCTCTTTTCTGCGGTTCCGTGCGTTGACGTTGAAGTATTCATTCAATCAGGCGGCACTCAAACCGTATCACATCTCCGACTTGTCCATGTGGTTTACTGCCCAGAATCTGTATGTCTGGACAAACTATACCGGCCAGGATCCTGAAGTAACCATCAAGACATTGTCTCTTGGGTATGACAACGGTTATGCGCCCCGTCAGAAAGATTTTATTTTTGGGTTGACTGTCAATTTTTAACCAGTGATTATGAAAACGATGAATCATAAGATACGAGCTATAGTGCTGCCAGGTTTCCTCATGGCCGTCCTTCTTTTAAGCGGTTGCAGCGACTGGTTGACAGTGGAACCGGAAGATGGTGTCACCAAAGACAACTATTGGACCACGAAGGAAGAAGTCTATTCGGCCTTAATGGGCTGCTATTCGGCTATGATTGAGGATGGTATGCCGGAAAAGATGTTTCTCTGGGGAGAACTCCGGGGTGAAACCATCATGCCGACGACCAATACACCAACCAATATTCAAAGCGTGATGGATGGCGATATTGTTTCGACGAACTCAGTAACGGCCTGGAAACAATTTTATAAGGTGATCAATCAGTGTAATACATTGATTGAATATGCCTCTCTTGCCAGGAAGTCAGATGAATCATTTACATCAGACATGCTGGTACAATATCAGGCAGAAGCCGTTGCCATCAGAAGTCTCATGTATTTTTACCTGGTCCGGACATT
>JAUZOU010000294.1 GCA_030706285.1 Bacteroidota bacterium | reverse complement strand
GTTTTTCCGGTTCCGACTTTACCAATGATGTAGACAAATTCGCCTTTGCGCACCTGCAGATTGACATGCTGCAAAATCTCCAGCTCTTCCCGGCAGAGCTCAGCATCCTTAAAGTCAATCAGAATTTCATCATTCATGGTTATTTATCCTTTGTGTCTTTTTTTCAGTTCACGTCCAAGATCCTCCAGCCGATAGCCTTTTGATGTCAGCAGTACGATGAGATGATAGACCAGGTCCGACGCTTCATAGATAAAACGGTCATTTGTCCCGTTGGTCGCTTCAATGACTGTTTCAACAGCTTCCTCTCCTACTTTCTGGGCCATCCGGTTAACACCGCTTTTAAACAAGGATGTCGTATATGATTTCTCAGGCATTTCCTGAAACCGTTTGTCAATGAAATCCTGTAAATAGTGCAGAAACTCGAAATCCCCGAAATCGTTCACTTCATTGAAACAGGTATCCCAGCCTTCATGGCAAACAGGACCAGCCGGATCTGCCTGTATCAGCAGTGTATCATGATCACAATCTTCCTTTATGGATACCACATTCAGAAAATTGCCACTCTCTTCACCTTTGGTCCAAAGACGGTTCTTCGTACGGCTGAAAAAGGTCACCTTACCCAGTTCGATGGTTTTGGCAAACGCTTCTTCATTCATAAATCCAAGCATCAGGACTTTCCTGGTCTTTGAGTCCTGCACAATGGCCGGAACCAGACCGTTCATTTTACTATAATCCAGCTTCACGCGAGTAACTTTTAAATTGGTTATCATTATTAAGTAAGCCCTTCCCTTTGCCGGAATACCGGATGGAAATCACCTGCTCTTCGTCTTCTGATCGAAATCGTCTGTTCAGCGAACGACAACACCTTGAGTCCGCAAATAATCCTTCAATTCCGGGATTCTGATCTCTCCGAAATGGAACACGCTGGCAGCCAGAGCGGCATCGGCTTTTCCTTCCACGAACACATCCCGGAAGTGTTCCATTTTACCGGCACCTCCTGAAGCAATGACCGGTATGGACAATTCATCAGCCAACTGACTGAGTGCTTCGTTGGCATAGCCTGTTTTCACGCCGTCATGGTTCATGCTCGTAAATAATAGCTCACCAGCTCCTCTGTCCTGTGCTTCCTTCGCCCAGCTAAACAATTCTTTTCCGGTAGGGATCCGTCCTCCGTTCAGATAACAGATCCACTTGCCATCCTCCAACTGTGCATCAATGGCCAAGACACAGACCTGAGACCCAAAATTTCCTGCAATCTCGTCAATCAGCCCGGGGTTACGAATGGCTGCTGAATTGATGGAAACTTTATCAGCCCCGGCATTCAGCAGTTTATCGACATCCTTCAGTTCGTTGATACCACCTCCGACCGTAAAAGGAATACTGATCCGGTCAGCCACATTCCTGACCATTTCAGTAAATGTCTTTCGGCCTTCATGCGATGCAGTAATATCCAAAAATACCAGTTCATCAGCACCTTGCCGGCTGTATTCTTCCCCGAGTGCGACCGGATCACCGGCCTGGCGAAAATTTATGAAATTGACTCCCTTGACGGTTTGTCCGTCTTTGACATCCAAACAAGGAATGATTCGTTTAGCCAGCATGAGTCAGTCAATTATTTCGGTTATAAAGATATTCATTTTCTATCGTTCAAGCCAAGTAACGAGCCAAATCTTTCAGCAGGATACGGCCCTCATAAATAGCCTTTCCAAAAATGACAGCCGGCAATCCGGCCAGAGCCAGTTCATCCAGGTCTTGCAGCGAACTGACGCCGCCACTGGCAACCAGATACAGCGACGGATAAGCTGTCAGGATTTTTTTATACAGTCCGGTCGATGGCCCCTGTAACATGCCATCCTTACTGATGTCGGTACAAATGACTTTTTGAATGCCTTGCTTCATGTACCCGTCCAAAAACGGCAGCAAATCAGTGTCTGTTTCTTCCGTCCAGCCGGTTACGGCAATTTTCTCATCCTTAACATCGGCACCTAATATAATCTTGTCATTCCCGTATTGTTTAATCCAGGAGCTAAACACCTCCGGCGATTTGACGGCAATGCTGCCACCGGTGATCATACTGGCACCACACTGAAAAGCAATTCGCAGATCGTCATCCGTTTTTAAGCCGCCGCCGAAATCAATAACCAGAGACGTATGGATGGCTATGCGTTCCAATACTTTATAATTGACAATGTGTTTGGCTTTGGCTCCATCCAGGTCAACCAGGTGAAGACGCCGGATGCCATTAGCCTCAAATTGTCTGGCCACTTCCAACGGATCCTCGTTATAAACGACTTTGCGCTGATAGTCACCTTGCGACAACCTGACACATTTGGCATCAATCAAATCAATGGCTGGAATGATGTCCATATCAGAGTTTGATAAAGTTGGTTAGTACCTGTTCTCCGATGGCGCTGCTTTTTTCCGGGTGAAACTGGGTCGCGTAAAAATTGTCACGATGAAGTGCCGCACTGAACGGAGTCAGGTAGTCAGTCTGGGCAATGGTCTGCGGACAAACTGAAGCATAATAGCTGTGCACGTAATACACATACTTCTCTTCCATGCTGGCATCAAACAGACCGGATGTCAGCGAATGAATGGTATTCCAGCCCATATGCGGCACCTTGTCTTCATGCTTCTGCGGCACAAAGCGCTTTACCTCCGCATCAAAAATGCCCAGGCAATCCGTATCATTTTCCTCCGAATGCCTGCACATAAGCTGAAGACCGATGCAAATACCCAAGACAGGTTGCCTGAGATTCCGGATGAGTTCATCCAGCTTGTGCTCTTTTAAATAGGCCATGGTGGAGGAAGCCTCACCTACACCAGGAAAAATAACTTTGTCAGCGGCCTGAATGATGGCTTTGTCGTCTGTGACCACAGGTTCTATGCCGATGCGCCGTAATCCGTGCACAACGGAATGGATGTTTCCTGCATTGTATTTGATGATGGCAACTTCCATTGGTTCATTCTATTGAAAACAGCTGTCTTAGAATGAGACAACCTTGTTTGTTGGATTTTATGTTTGTATAAAAACGCTCAGGCAAAGACGACCGTACGGTTCTTGTACACCAGTATTTTTCGCTCTATGTGCTTTTCCACAGCCCTCGACAAGACAATTTTTTCGATATCCTGCCCCCGGTGGATCATCATTTCCACGGTGTCCTTATGGGTAATTCTTGCGACATCCTGCTCAATGATGGGGCCTGCATCCAGATCGGCCGTCACATAATGGCTGGTCGCTCCTATGATTTTCACACCACGTTCATAAGCTGCATGATAGGGCCTGGCTCCTACAAAAGCAGGCAAGGTGGAATGGTGAATGTTGATAATCTTGTTTGGATAGGCGGAAACAAACTGATCGGAGATAATCTGCATATACCTGGCCAGGACAACGAAATCCACTCCATAAGAGGCCAGCATCTCCATTTCACGGTCTTCCTGGGCATCCTTATTTTCTTTTGTGATGGGGAAATATTCGAACGGAATATTAAACTTCTTGACAATCGATTCCAAATCCGGGTGGTTGCTAACGACACAGGGAATTTCCACATTCCAGTCGCCTGCTTCGTAATGAGCCAGCAAGTCGTACAGACAATGCGACATTTTCGAAACAAAAATGGCCATCTTCGGCTTAATGTTTCCAAAGTACAGCCGGAAAGTCATTTGGTATTTTTGAGCGAAAAGGGTATTAAAATAGTCCTCAATCTTTTCACGGGGAATGGTGAATTGTTCCAGTGACCATTCGACACGCATAAAAAAGACGTCCTCCTTACGATCGACATGCTGATCCAAATAGAGTATGTTCCCTTTGTTGACATTGATAAAATCAGTCACTGACGCCAGGATACCCTTTTGATCGGGGCAGTGGATCAGCAATATGGCTGTATTGTCAGGTTGTTTCAAACTCGTCATATCTTGTTAAAAAATTTCGAATGACAAAATTAGCAAAAAAACGCCATAAATGGTTGTAAAATACTGTTTTTGTCAACCTGCAAACGGATTCCGTTGCAATTTGGAACAAATTGACAGTGAAAACGGTGCAGCCGGTTCATGTGGATGGATTTCAACCTGTCTCGGTCTTTAATCGAGAATGTAACAGATATGCGATTTTTCAGGCTTAAAAGTTGTTTTTCCCATTTATTGCTCTAAATTTGCGTTCTAAAAGTATGTTATATAACAGTATATGGTAAAAAAACAGACCGTAACTGATGGCAATGAACTGGAAAAAATCAACGGAATCTGGAGCCTGCTGACACCGG
>JAUZOU010000293.1 GCA_030706285.1 Bacteroidota bacterium | reverse complement strand
CCAACCATCTGGACCTGTTCCATGCATCCGCAAATTCGTAGAACAGAACCAGGAAAATGCCCGATTTGCGGTATGGACCTGATTCCTCTTGTTCAGCAGACGGCCAGGATTGATCCGGATGCCATTCAGTTTACGAAAGAAGCTGCGGCATTGGCCAACGTGATGACCTCGGTCGTTTCAAGGCAGCACCCGGTCAAAGACATCCGTCTGTATGGCAAGATCCAGCCGGACGAACGACTGTTGCAGACCCTGACGGCTCATTTTCCTGGCCGGATAGAAACGTTACAGGTCAACTATACCGGAGAGCGTGTCCGCAAGGGACAAACCCTGGCGTTGATCTATTCACCCGAACTGGTTACCGCACAGCAGGAACTGATTGAAGCAGCCAAACTGAGTGCGTCTCAACCTGAATTGTATCAAGCAGCCAAAGACAGACTCCGTCAGTGGAAACTCACCGATCATCAGATAGCCGCAATAGAACGTTCTCGAAAAGTCAAAGAGACGATCGGAATAGTTTCGCCAATCACAGGGATTGTTACGTCCAGACGAGTCAGCACCGGCGATTATGTCAGCCAAGGAACCGTTTTGTTTGAAGTGGCCGATTTTTCCAGGCTTTGGGTCGTATTCGATGCCTATGAGAGCGATTTGCCGTTTTTAACCGTTGGAGACCGGATTTCTTATACCTTCCAGGCGTTACCGGGCGTTACGAATGCCGGTACGATCGCGTTCATCGATCCTGTCATTGATCCTGTGACCAGGGCTGCCAGAATACGGGTTGAAATCAGCAACCGGTCCGGCCGGCTAAAACCGGAGATGTTTGCGACCGGCGTTGTTCATGCAACCCTCGCCGGATTTCACAACCAACTCGTCATTCCGTCTTCCGCCGTGCTTTGGACAGGCAAACGCTCTGTCGTTTATGTCAAGCAACCCGGCGTTGAGGATCCTGTTTTCAAACTCCGTGAAGTGGAACTCGGCCCGGCCTTAGGTGAAAGCTATGTGATCGAACGCGGACTCAACGAAGGGGAGGAGGTTGTCACTCAAGGCACGTTTAATGTCGATGCGGCGGCCCAGCTGGAAGGGAAACCCAGCATGATGAACCATGAATCTATGTAGAAAGATCAATAACAAAAAGAGCTGGGTTGGTCGGCCAAAAGAGAGCTGTCGAATATGGAAAATTTGAATGCCGTGATGATTAATGAGAATATTGTTCAAATAGAAAAAGACGACCTGCAAAATGACAACATACATTTCAATATTAAGGGGAATTAACGTGAGCGGACAGAATCTTATCAAAATGGATGCTTTGCAAAAACTGTATGAAAATTTAGGATTTCATAATGTTACGACTTATGTACAGAGTGGAAACGTCGTTTTCAAAGGAGACGATTTTGAACTAAATAGTTTGGAGCAAAGAATATCTCGACAAATAGAAAAGGACTTTGGATTTGATGTGCCTGTAATCGTTTTGACTGTTGACAAATTAAAACAAATAATAGATAACAATCCCTTTCAAAACGATCTTAAAAAAGAGCATTCTTATTTGCACGTAACGTTTCTATCTTCAAATCCTGATCATTATGCCAAAAAGACAATAGAAAGCAAAAAGCAGGACGAAGAAGAGATTAGCTTTTCAGAAAATGCTATCTATCTTTATTGTCCTAGGGGTTACGGAAAAACAAAATTGACCAATAATTTTTTAGAAGCCAAACTTAAAGTAGTGGCAACGACGAGAAATTGGAAAACGACAAACGAATTATTTAAGATTGCACAACAACCGTCAGCTACCCTTTTTGGGAAAGCGGACGCTGATAGAATTGATTTACATAATAATAAAAAATAAGGGCTTAAGCCACAGTGACTTTTCTGCGCTTCGCTTGCCTCATGGCTTAGTTATCCATTATTCCAAATAGTAGAACTCGCCGCTTTTCTGAATGGCAATCATTACCTTTGATAGTATCACATATTTCAGAAATTAGTAACATGTTAGATAGTTAAACTGATTTTTGGAAAATTTTTCCTGATAAAAGTGATCGCCGGATAAATCTATAGATTTGTCCGGCGATCGGGTTTTGAGAAAAATATCGGCTCATTCCTTACAGAATAAGCCTGCTGGAGTGGTATTTACTTATAATCGACCCAAACTTTCATTTTGCCAGCTTGACGGTTATCCCAGGCATAATATGGAATAAACGTATAAACCTGGTTGCCTGCCTTTGCTGTTATTTCAACGACAGAACCCAGCAGATCCGGTTCAAAGGTTGCCGTGTATTGAGTGGATGCATCAATTTTTGCTGAATCGATAGACTTATTATCAACTTCTTCCATGCAATAAACAATTGGCCCTCTCTGAATTGTCCGCTTACCGGCATCAGCCTTGACTCTGGGATCTGCAGCGACAACCTCAACTGGCATATCCATGTTGAATGTCACCACATCACCTTTCTTCCATTTTCTGTTGATAATTAGATAATGCAGCTCCATTTGCGTTTTTACTGGATGTCCGTTGACAGAAATATCGTATTTCTTACACCAACCAGGCAGACGGAGCTTAACTTTGAACGCTTTGGATTTTTGAGGATTTACACGAAGAGTTACTTTTCCGTACCAAGGATAGGTTGTCTCTTGTTTAAGGTCGATTGAATTCCCTGCTGTCTTGATCGTTGTTTCGCTTCCGATATACAAGTTTACCCATATTGAGTTATCCGTCGAGGTTGCGTAAATATAATTTCCGATGGATGGCAGGAAACGGGAAATCTGACTTGGACAGCATGCTGTACCGTACCATGCCTTGCGATGGTGATTACCGGAAGACGCCAATGGGTTCACATAGAAGAACCTGTCGCCGGACAGCGATATTCCTGCAAGAGCACCGTTGTACATTGAACGCTCCAGGACATCAACGTATTTACCGTCACCCTTAAGCATGTTCATCCGTTGATTCCAAAGCACCATGCCTACTGAAGCACACGTTTCGCAATAGGCATCCTCATTCGGCAGATCATAATCTTCGGAAAATCCTTCATTCACTTTTGAAGAACCGATGCCTCCGGTTATGTACATTTTTGTCTTGACGACATCATCCCACAATCTGTCAAGCGCCGGCAGATAGGTGGTATCATTGATTGCGGAAGAAACATCGGCCATTCCGGTAAACAAATACATGGAACGAACCGCGTGACCGCTGATTTTCTTCAAGTCCTTTACCGGAACCAAATCCTGATAATAATCCTTATCGGCAGGATCCCATGTGGCATTGTTGTGTCCGCGCTGTTCAAGGAGCCATTTTGCCAGTTTGAGATAACGCTGGTCTTGGGTTACCCGGTAAAGCTTGACCAATGCCAGTTCTATTTCCTCATGCCCGGGTACCCAGACACGTTTTCCCTCGCCGAACGTCTTGTCAATATGATTGGCATAGTTTATCGCAACATTCAGCAGTGATCTTTTGCCGGTCGCATTGTAGTAAGCGATACCAGCCTCGATCAGGTGGCCGCAGCAATACATCTCATGCATATTCATATCTGTCCACCTTTTAGTGATGTCGCCAAGTTCAAAATAGGTCATCAGATATCCGTCAGGCATTTGGGCCGCCGATATTAAAGAGATTATGCTATCAAGCTTGCTTTCAAGTGCCGGATTTGGATTATTCATCAATGAATAAGAAGCACCCTCGAGCATTTTGTACAAATCGGAATCGTCGTACACAAATCCTTTAAACACGCCTTTTATCAATCCCGCAGCAATGGCGAAGTTCTTGATGCGTTGTGTCTCATTTTCGCATTGGTTGAGACCTGCCTGCAACGTTACATTTGCATGGGTCAACAAACGCGGTTGCCAAAAGTCATCTGTAATTTTCACCTGTGAGAAGTTTATCGGAACATTCTTTTGCAAGAATGACGACGCTTTTGTGTTAGAAAAAGCAGGTACCCAAGCGATTGATATTAAAAGAATGACTGCTGCAAGTTTTAGCCTCTTGTCTCTCATATTAGTCCGTTTTATTCATTTAATCAAGGTAAAAATCGTGTTTCTCCAGTAAATCTGATGACACCGGATACGCCTTTATTCCCATCATTGAAATCAGGTTGTCCGCCACCAATATAGATCCTGACGTTGCCAGGCAGTTGACTTTCCTGTCCGTTTGCATCCACAAGTCCGAGATCTTCAGGAGAAAGGTAAAAAGTAATCCTTTTTTCTTCATTCTTGCGAAGGAATAGCCGTTTAAAGCCTTTAAGAGCACAACGTGGAACTGTATAACCGGATTTCTTTTGTGTGACAT